>CAYMLN010000072.1:0-8517 GCA_964391045.1 uncultured Saprospiraceae bacterium | reverse complement strand
ACCTCAAGGCCGCGTTCAACGAATATTGCTAGTGCCTCCGCCGCGGGCTACCTTTAAGGCATGACCCGCGTCACGGAACAAGACTCGACGTACCGGCATCTTGAACAGATGTCGACTGGCGAGTTATTGCAGCACATTAATACCGAGGACCATTCCGTCCCGGAGCGTGTCCGCACGTGCATCCCCGCCATCACCGCGCTAGTGGAGGACATCGTCATACGCATGCTCGACGGCGGTCGGCTCTTCTATATCGGCGCCGGCACGAGCGGCCGGCTCGGCATCCTGGACGCCTCGGAATGCCCGCCGACATTCGGCGTGCCGCATGACCTCGTTATCGGCCTCATCGCCGGCGGCGACAAGGCCATCCGCCAGGCACAGGAATTCGCCGAGGACGACCGGGAACAAGCGTGGCAGGATCTTTCCGCCTACGGGATCAACGCGCAGGATACCCTCATCGGCATCGCCGCATCAGGAACGACGCCCTACGTGCTCGGCGGACTGGAGACGGCTCGACGGAACGGCATCCTCACGGGGTGCATCACGTGCAATCCCGATGCCCCGATCATCGCCCATTGCGATCACCCGGTCGTGTGCGTCGTCGGCCCTGAATTCGTCACGGGCAGCACGCGCATGAAGGCGGGCACGGCGCAGAAGCTCATCCTCAACATGATCAGCACGTCCGTGATGATCCGCCTGGGCCGCGTGGAAGACAACAAGATGGTGGACATGCGCCCGACGAACAACAAGCTCATCGAGCGCGGGATCCGGATGATCATGGAACGGAGCGCCTGCAAGCAAGCCGAAGCCGAAGCGTTGTTGAAGACCTACGGCTCAGTTCGAAAAGCCCTGGAGCATCTGGGATAGTCTTCATTTAACCACAGATACCACCGGTTACGTCACAGATTCTCACAGATACCTGCAATGCAATCCGTGATATCTGTGTGAAAATCCGTGGTATCTGTGGTAAAAAAAACGTCACATCTTTTTTACGGAACCGCTGCCGCTGATCCGCGCATCCACGCTGGCCTTTCCCCCGTAGCGCACATCCCCGCTCCCGGAGATGCTCACCTTCAACTCCCCGTCGGCATGCACGGACACGTCGCCCGAGCCGCTCAGGTGCACCTCGCAGGTTTCCGCCATCAGGGATGAAGCGTCGACATTGCCGGAACCGCTGATCGCGATCTCCACCTCACCGGCCTTGCCCCCAAGGCGCATGTCACCGGAGCCGCTGATCCGGCCCTCGATCTCCTCCGCCTCCAGGTCCAGGATCATGTCCCCCGACCCCGACAAGGCGAGTTCAACTTCTTCGAGTCCCTCGAACTTGCCGGTACCGCGGACCTTTCCACTGCCGCTGACAGCCACTTCGTCAAACGCCGGCATGGTGATGTAAAAGGTCAGGCCCTTCGCCTGCCGGACATTCTTCGACGGCTTGATGACCCAATGGCCCCCGCGGACGTCGAGCTCGATGAGATCGATAATATTTTGCTGGCCTTCGACCTCGACCATTTGCTTCGGACCGGGCGTCAGGACCACGTCGCCCGACATGGCGAAGGTGAATCCCGTGAATTCGTCGAGGGTCAAGGTCTTCTTGACGACCGGCCCTTCGCCGGTGACGCCATTGCCCCACTGGGCCGCGACAGGTCCGGAAATCAGCACGAGACAGGCAAAGGAAAGAATGAGGTAGCGTACCATGATGATTGGATTTTGGCTAAATATCGATTCGCCCATATAGACAAACCGGGACGGAAATGGTTGCAGGGCCCTTGACGGATCACGCGCCGCCGAACGGATCGCGCTCGTGGATCTTGCGTTCGAAAACGTCGCGGGGCAGGAAGTACTCGCGCTCTTCTTCCGGCAGTTCGGGTTCCGGCACTTCGTCCGGTTCGATCTCGGCGCGGTACAGCCAGGCCAGAAGGATGCCGGCAACCGCCCCGAGCAGGTGGCTTTCCCAGGAAACGCCCTCCTTGCCCGGCACGATACCCTCGAAGAAGCCGGCGTAGAGTACCAGGACGACGAGCCCAAGGACGATCGACTTGATGTTGCGCCGGAAGATGCCGCTCCAGAAGACGAAGGACACCATCCCATAGATCACGCCGCTCGCGCCGATATGAAAGGACCCGGGTTGCGCGAAGAGCCACACGCCGAGGCCGGACAGGATGTACAGCATCGCAAACGTGCGCAAGGCCACACGCGGATAGAACCAGAACAGCACCGCGCCGAGGATCGCCATCGACGACGTGTTGGCCAGGAGGTGTTCCCAGCTGCCGTGGATAAGCGGGCTCGTGAAGATGCCCGGCAGGCCGTCGATCGCGCGGGGATAAACCCCTAGCCGGACGAGCTCAATGCCCGTGACCGCCTGGAAGATGTGGATCGCCCATAACAGGACGACGAATCCGAACGGAAAGGCTAACCGCTGACGCAACTCACGCGACATGCGGATCAGGAGTGCGGCGGATAGCGGCGACGAACGATGCGGATGAATTCGACCGCCTTCTTTTCATGCTCCGGGTTCGCCCAGTCGAAGCGCTCGGCCACCCCGTGCAACAAGAGATTCCGTGCCTCGGTGAAGGACGAGAGGCCGTTGAGTGTATCGAAGGTGAGCCGCATCAAACTGCCGTCCCCGCCGAAGAGATCGTTGAGGATGAAGATCCGGTCGTTAATACCGATTGCCTCCTCGATGGAGGAGAGCATGACGTTGGCCCCTGTCGGCTCGCTGTGCGCAGGTGGTTCAAAAAGCTTTCGCAATGCGTCACCCGGTTCGCCGCGACGTGGCATCTCGGCGACGGGTGTGGCCACCTTTGGCACGGGCGGCGGCGTGAAGGCCGGTATATGGGGCTCGGGCTCCGGTGTCGGGACCGGCTCGGGTTCGGGCGTCTCCACCCGGTGCGGCTCTTCGCGGACCACGGACTTGGGCTCAGGCTTGACAACCTCCTCAACGACGCGGTGCAGATCGACGACAGGCTCCCACTTCGCCTCGACTTCGGGCCTGGGTGGCGCCGGCGGCGGAATGGGAACGGACGGGATGCGCACGGGCTGCTCGACGGGCCGATGCACGGGCGGAACCGTCGTATGGACTGCCGCGGCGGGTGCCTCCTGTACGGCTGCGGTCTCTGTCACAGCCTCATACAACTGCAGGATATAGGACTTGACGAGATCCTGTTCGAGCTTCGACAACGGCGAACCCTGGTCGACGAGGGTCTGGATCTTGACGAGGAGGCGCTGGGCCCTGGACTGGTCCATATTAATGATTTTCGTCATGCAAAGTAAGGGCTTACCTCCCAATAAAAGGTCCGGCAGGGGCGATTATTGTGCATGGCCTCCTGCAGGGCGGCCGGCAACCGGCAGCGCCCGTGGTTATCTTTGCCCCCGAAATGTTTCACGAGCCCATCTTTACGACCGTCCGCCGCGGCTGGCTGGAAGTGATCTGCGGATCGATGTTTTCCGGCAAGACCGAGGAACTCATCCGTCGCCTGAAGCGCGCGAAGATCGCCGGCCAGTCGGTCGAGATCTTCAAGCCCGCCCGCGACACGCGCTACAGCGCCGATGAGGTCGTGAGCCATGACGCGCGGTCCATCCCCTCGAAAGTCATCCACAACCCGCGCGATATCCTCGCCATCGAGGGCACCATCGACGTCATCGGCATCGACGAGGCACAATTCTTCGACCCCGCCCTCACCGCCGTTTGCGAGGAACTCGCCCTGCGCGGCCACCGCGTCATCATCGCCGGGCTTGACATGGACTTCCGCGGCGAGCCCTTCGGCCCCGTGCCCGCCCTCATGGCCGTTGCCGAATACGTCACAAAACTTCATGCCGTCTGCTCACACTGCGGCAGCCTCGCGACCCACACCTACCGGCTTACAGATGAGGCGGAGACGATCGTTTTAGGGGAGAAGGATATCTACGAGGCGAGGTGCAGGTATTGTTATCACCAGGGGAATATCCTGCGCCTCAAAGCTAGAAAGTGAGAAAGGCGGCAAACGGATAACGGCGAACGGATAACGGTCAACGGCGAACGGTCAACGGCGAACGGTTCGGCGCAGGAGATAAATACAGGTCCCTGAGGTTCTCGAAGGGCCGGCTTGTTAAGATCGCCGCGCTCGCCCCCTGACCCCTGTGTGCCACCCGTTCGCCCTACCGGGCGTCATCGGGTATGCAACCCCGGGGAGAGCGGCGCTGCCTCCAGTAAAGATCAAGCTCATGGGAGACCTCCGTGATCTCCGTTACTCCGTGCGAAAAGGGGCAAAAGGCAAACGGCAAAAGGCGAAAGGCCTGCGTAGACATTCCCTGTGAAAATGTGTTGGAACCCTGGGGAGACTTCGTCACCTCCATTCCTCCAGCGTAATAACGAAAACCGGCGAACGACACGATCACGCAACGCGTGAGCGAATGATAGACAAGTGCCGGAGGCACGAACCATAAAATAGCGCCGGGTTTCAACCCGGCGATAGCGTGCGCGGGGATTCAGTCGATCCCGCAAGACGGGATCGGACAATCACACCTGAGGTCCAGGTGTGAAAGGATGGACTGTGTGCGACCCGTTCGCCCTAATGGGCAGATGTCGGTCTGCAACCCAGGGGTCCTCTACCCTGCTTACTACGTTTAAGATGTATGAGAATTCGAATAGTCGTCTATCAAACTCCGTGATCTCCGTTCCTCCGTGCGAAAAAGGGCAAAAGGCAAACGGCAAAAGGCGAAAGGCCTGCGTGGGCTATCCCTTTGAAAATGTGATGGAACCCTTGGCAGACTCCGTGACCTCCGTTCCTCCGTTTGAGAAAAAAGGAAATCGACTTTACAGCCGAACGATCCTGGTCACACCAACACGCCCTTCACAGGACACCCGGATGGTATAGACCCCGGGAACAAGCGAACGCAAATCAACCTCGAAAGCCCCCACGTCCGCGACCTCCGTCGTCCGCAGCAGACGACCCTGGTCATCGAACAACTTCGTCTCACCGCGGCCGGCCGGGCCAGCCACGGTTAGTCTAACGACGCCGGATGTGGGGTTCGGCGCGCAGGCGATGCTCGTCGGCGGAAGGACTTTCTCCGTCGCCGAGATCACCGGATCCGCAATAAACTGCGCGGAGATAAGCCCCCTGATGACCGCATCATCAAACGCAGTCGAGAGCGTGTCGTCATGCTCGCCGATCAGGCGGAAGGTGTGCGTGCCCGCAGGAAGATAAACCAGGCCGGAGAGGGACATATAGCTGTTCGGGTCTTCCGGCAGCAAGGGCCGGACTGCCCGTGCATCGAGGACCGAATCAGGATTGCCAGACGGTACAAGCCGAACCCGGATCAGGTCGTCCGCCGAAGATGCGCAATTTGCTGTGGCTTGCAGGGAGATCGTCCCGGCGGCGGGCGTCGTGATCGTCACTTCGCCCAACGTCGCGGCGCCGGATGCACTTACCGTGCCATTGATCGCCGAGTGGGTGAAGATCACTTCACTGCTGCCGCTCGCGACGAAGCGCGCGGTGAGACTGGCATATGTGTAGTCGTCACTTTCTGTCGGATCGCCGACCTCCCGGCGGCCGAGGGCATAGAAGACATGTGCACCGGCACTCACTGGATACGTCTTGCGCAGGACATAGTTGATATCGCCTCGGATATCCGTGGTCCGCGCGACGGCATAGGCCTCGCCTGACGGCCATTGGCGCGAATCGCTGATGGTGTAGTGATTCTCGACGCCGCCGTAGTACATCGCCGCCGTGCCGTCATACTGCACGATGACCTCGCCGTCGGCCGGCACGTCGATGATGACGCTGTCGATGACCTGGAGGACGTTTTGATCCCAATAGGTCTCCGTCAGGATTCCCTGGTGTGCTACACGGAGATCCGCCAGGATATTGGGGATATACTCGACCGTGAGCTTCCCGTCGATCGAGGCGAAGCCGCTGCCATCGCGATCGACATAGTTCTGCGCGACGGCGTAGAACGTCTGCGTACCGGGCTCGATGTCATACACCCGGGAGTGGCTGAAGCTGTTGACCGTATAGAGCGAATCAAACACATAGAGGGCCATGTTGCCGTCGTTGGTGTTCCAGTCCGGATAGGAGCTGGCACCGAGAATGATACGGTCACCCGGCGTGCTCGACGCCCAGCCGTCGAACCGCACGATCACCCTGCCCGTATCCGGCGCGTCGATCGTGATCGAAGCGACCACGTATGACGTGTCTTCCCGCAGGTCGACGTCATGGGCGACGGCCGGGACTTGCCAGATTTGCGGCTGGGCAAGCGCGGTCAGCGGGAAGAGGAGAACGACAAGGATACGGACAAGGCGATGCATGGCGGTGATGGTGTGGTGAAACAGTGCCGCAAATGAACCGCCTCCCGCGATCTGCAGGACTGGAAAATGAGCGAACGGCGGAGGAGGGGTACGGAACGGCAGGCGAATGAAGATGAACCACGGCATGCCCTCGAGCCAGTTTCAACGACCTTTCCTATCATGCGTTCTGAATCAGGATTCAAGGATTAGAAGATCTACAGGATAGGATAGTGCATTATGCTGTCGAATCCCGATGATCCTATCATCCTTAAATCCAGGTTCAAGGGCCATCGCGACGCAATAAAATCAGGTAGATGATGCGCTCGAAGCACCGGTATGGTCAACGAAATCCTACGCACAAGGCTGGCCCTTCGACAAGCGCAGAGACCTGTATTCATCTGCTAGGCCGAACCGATTGCCATTGACCTTTTGCCGTTCACTGTTCACCGCTTGCCCTTTGAAATCCTGAAAATCTTCCAATCCATACATCCTGATTCTGATCCCTGCGCACCGTAAAAACCCAATCCTGGCATTGCCGGCCCTTCGATAACCTCAGGAACCACTATTCATCCCCGCAACCACACACCGCCCTTCTCTCCCGTGGTCCGCGGACGATCATTTGTGGAGCGACTTTTCCACACATAACCGGGTCGAACCAGACCGGTCTATAACAAAAGTTATATCTGCCCTGGTGGCGCGCTATAATACTTTCGCTTTCACGGCGACGTGGACCGGAATTCAAGGCACCGCTGGTCGAACATCCATACATCACAATCGCAGGCTACCATGACTCCTCCTTTCCTTCGCTTCTCTGTTGCCCTGCTGCTGGTTGCCCTGACCGGCGGACGGATCACATCCCAAACGTATATGCTGCCGCTCCAATTAGTGTGCGGCGCAAGCCAGGAGGGCCAAATGACAACTGCCGGCAACACGCTGACGCTCCACTGGAGCCTGGGAGAGCCCGTCATTGGGACAGGCGGGTTTGACGGAAAGGTCGTGACAAACGGCCAGCAACAACCTATCACGGGAATGTCGGTGAATACAACGGCCCCTGGAACACACCGGGTTGACGTATTCCCCAATCCGGCCCATGATTACGTCCAGGTGGAGGGCTTGCCACATGCCGGGGCGATCATATTCCTGATGAGCCCTGACGGCCGAATTGTATACCGGAATGTAGCGGATGGCATGCGCCATCGCATTGAAACCAACGGCCTGGCCCCTGGGGCTTACCGGTTGTATATCCGGCTCAACCCATACGTCTTTTCCAGCTACAACCTAATCATCCTGTAATACACCACAATCCCTGTTTCATGAAAAAACTTGTCCTCCTCCAACTGCTGTTTATCATACTTGCGGGACTTCGTTCCGGCCTGGCACAGGCGCCCGGCGTGTTCAACTATCAGGCCGTGGTCAGGGATGCCTCCGGCCAGGGACTGTCCAACCAAATGCTGGATGTCCGAATCCAGGTCTATGATGACATACTGGACGGCATCGTGGTGTACGTTGAGGAATTTCCGGACGTGTCAACAGGTACGCATGGCGTCATAAACCTGCAGATCGGAAGAAACGGAAGCGTTGACTTGCGCGAGCTCGCCTGGAATGAGAAACACTAATACCTCAACATTCAGATGCGAACCGCGGGCAGCGGCGCAGGATACACGAATATCGCCGGACAGCGAACGCCTCTCGTGAGCGTCCCCATGGCCTTGTATGCTGCGTCGGCGGGTCAGGCTGGATTTGCGGACCTGGCCGCCACCGCACTCCACACCACCTTCACCGACACCGCAGGATTCGCATTTGGCACCGGCCAGGCAGATACGGCGGCATTCGCACGTTCAGCGAACGTCGTTACCAATTACTCGCTGCAAGGAAAAGGCACAGCAACTGACACTCTCGGCCTCGCCCGGATGGGAGCCCAGCAGGGTCAGGTCCTGCAATGGCAAAACGGTCGCTGGGGGCCGACGACGATCTCCGGTGGCGGAAGCGTGCTCGTCGACCAACTCACCCTTTCCGGCACTGGCACGACAGGCAATCCGCTGCATGTTAAGCCGCTTGGCATTACGAACGAAGAAATCGCGAATAACGCCATCACCTCGGACAAGATCCAGGACGGCGAAATCCGCGCAGCGGATCTCGCCGACATGAATGCCGACATCGGGGATATCTTGGTCTACAGGCCGTCGGGATGGAGTCCGGAAGCACCGCCCTCATCGGGCAACTCGCCCTGGGTGCAAGACGGATCCAATGTTTACCTG
>CAYMLN010000071.1:0-8537 GCA_964391045.1 uncultured Saprospiraceae bacterium | reverse complement strand
AGGAAGGCATTCCACTACAGTTGAGCTGCGGGATCTCCGGCAGGATGGTCACGTTTGGAAAACCTATAGCCGGAACGACCAATGGCGGGATACCGATCTCCTCAATACCGCCGAAAAGCTGGAACGGCCCAAAAAGATGGTATGGCCCGATATCGAGCGGCAGGTCCATCGCATCATTCAGCGAACTTGTCAGGACATTGAACAGGTTGCAACTGAACCCGGCGAGGTACGCATTCGGCCAGAGGTTGAGCAGGTCGCTGGGCTGAAAGCTGTCCGGATCCTCAATCCAATCCTCGATCTGGGCTACGGCCCCGTCAAAGGCTTCCACGCCGGGATTGGTCACATTGAGATAACCGTCCTCGTCCCAGGCAGGGTGATTCTTGCCGAGGCGGATCTCGAGGCCGTCGCCGCGTGTGCCGTTGGTGTTTGTGATGGTGGCGATAAATCCTTCGGTGTTGCCGCTCATGCCGATGCGCCCACCCACGTTCAGGTTGCCTTCGATGCCGACGCCGCCCTCGACGACGAGCGCACCGTCATCCTTGGTATTGGATTGCGTGGTGTTCTGGATCGTCGTGATCCCGTTGACATCCACGTCGGCGTCAAAGGTGGCCGTCTCCATCACCATCAGGCTTTGCTCGAGCACGGTGTTGCCGCCGATGTTGAGGTTCTTGCCGATGCCGACGCCGCCGTCGACGACCAGGGCGCCGGTCGTCGTGCTCGTCGACTCCGTGTCGTCGAGGATGTGCACTTTACCTGCGAAGTCGACCTCGCCGCCGAAGTTGACGTCACCGCCGACATTCAGGTTGCCGCCGATCCCGACACCGCCCGTAACGACGACGGCCCCAGTCTCCGGATCGAACGACTCCGTCTCGTTGCGGAAACGCGACTGGCCGAGCACATCGAGGTCGTCTGCCAGTTTCGTGGCCCCGTAGACGGAAAGCACGTCCTCCAGAACGGTCGCGTCATGGCCAGTCAGCGGCCCGTAGACATGCGTCTCGCCATCGCCGACATTCAGCTCGACATCCCCTGCCACGCCCAGGTTCCCTTCCACGCCGAGGTTGTTGGTGACGGCCACGTCGCCGTCGGCCAGCACCCGCATGCGCTCGAGGTTGTTGGTCACCACGACGACGTCCATGTTGTCCAGCGTCCCGAGCTTCGCATCCGGCTTGAGCGCCTTGTTGCCGATCACCAGCCAGGACAACATCGGATCCGATGTCGAAGAACCGCGGCCTCCACCCGGTTGTCCGATGAGTTCGCCGGCCGTCGCGGCATGAAAAGCATATGGGACCGACAGCATGCGGCTGTCGGAGATGGTGAGGAAGTCGGCGTACCCGTCGAGCTGGATGGACACTTGCATCCATACCTCGGCTTCCGACCAGGGCACATCGACAAAGGCGCCCTTGACGGGCAGGCCCTCCCCGATCGAAAGCGAGAACAACCCGAGGTCGTCGGTGCGGGTCTTGTGTAATTCGGTATAGGCGATCTCGCGGGCCACGGGATCGACGTAGAGGTTGATGAGCAGTTGCAGCTCGGTGTTGGACAGGACTTGCCCGCGTGCATCGCGGGCAACCGCCTGGTACTTCATGCCCATCGGCACGGTCTGCGCCATGGCGCTCGCGGAGAGCATGACGGCAAGGACCGCCAGCAAGAGGTGTGTCAATTGTTGTTTCATTGGATAGTGGGTTTACTGGATCTTGATGATGGTGAACGTCGCCCCCTGGGCCGACGCCGGCCGGGACGCGAACAGGTAATACGCGCCGGCGGCAAGGTGATCGACGAGGAGTTGCGCTTGGGCGGCGCCGGCTTCGAGTTGACCGGTCCACACGGCACGTCCATTCGCATCGAACAAGCGCATGGCGAGCGGTTCGTCGAGGCCCGACTCGCGGCGGATGTCCACGCGGTCCGATGTCGGATTGGGATAGACCGTCAACGCCTGTTGCAGTGCATCATCCTGCTGTTGCACCGGAACGTTGTCCTGTTTATCCGGCCATCCGGCGTCGACGCGGATCATGGGCTGGTGGAAACCTTCTGTCACGCGGAAAGGGCCGGCCATGCGGTCGACCGCCGTCTCGCCCAGGGTCCAGGACAATTGCACGGGCCCTGCGGCCTCGACGCCGCCTCCGGCAGAAATGACCTCTTGTGTCGGTGCCTGTCCCCTGACCGCGAAGGGAACCGCAGCCAGGATGACCGCGGTGAAAAGGGTGTGATGTGATTTCATGGTCCTTGACGTTTAGCTGAATCATCCGGCATGCATTTGCCGGCTATTGATGATTCAAAACTATTCGCACTCCGAAGCGCGACCAAGGAAACGACGATATATTGAGTAAGCGGTCATGACCGGATACGCGGATAAAAAGCGTAGAAAGATGCTCCCGCCGATCGCGCACGCGATCAACGCGCGAGCGAAACGTCAAGCAGGACGATCAAAAAGTCCGAGGGGGAAAATGGCTATACGCGATGGCGCTTGACGAACTCCCGCGCGACCGTGAGCGGTCGCAGGGTGTAACGCTTTTTCCGACGGTGTCCCCCTGCGCGCCGAAGCACGTCGGTCAGCACCGCCAGCGTCTCCTGCATGTATTCGCCCTTGTTGAGCATCACGCACTCGGCCTTGAAGGCGTGCGCGGCGTCCGTGATCTCGGAGCGCGTCGCGAGGCCGAACTTATTGAGCGACTCGAGTACCTGCGTGGCCCAGATCACCGGCACGTGGGCCGCCTCGCAGATCCACAGGATCTTGTCCTGGATGTCGCTGAGCTGCTGGAAGCCGATCTCGACGGCGAGGTCGCCGCGCGCGATCATCACGCCGATTACATCGTCTTCCATGCCGGCCAGCAGCAATTCGGGAAGGTTGATGACAGCTTCGGGCGTTTCGATCTTCAGGATGAGGTCGGGCCGCCGGGGGAATGCAGACAACGCGGCGCGAATGGCGCGCACATCCTCAGGCGTGCGGATGAAACTGCATCCCACGAGATCCGCATGCGCGGCCATGAAGGGCAGCAGCGCCTTGTCGCTCTCCGTGAGCACATTGATCTCAAGGTCGGCATAGGGGAAGTTGAGCCCCTTCTCATTTTGCAACTTCGGCTTCTTGCCCCGCACGCGCGTGATGCGCAGCAAGCACCCGCGCTCGTCGCGGATGATATCGCCCTCGTACTTGCCGTCGTCGATGACCACGCGACTGCCGGCCTTGAGTTGGCCGATCACGCCCTTCTCCTGGCAGGCGATCGCCATAACGTCGGGCGGCAGGTCGGCCGGTTCGTCAAGCAACAGGATCTCGTCGCCCGGTTCGATCCGGAGATTTCCTTTCTCATTGAATCCGCTGACGAGGCTCATCCGCATCTTCGGACCGGGCAGGTCCATATAGATGCGGCAGGGCCTCCCGGTGCGGCCGGACGCTTCCCGGAGATTGTGGATCCAGGCTGCCCAATCCTCGGGACCGTCATGCGCGCAATTGATCCGCGCGATCGTCATCCCGGCCATCAGCGCGCCCTGCAATCCCTGGATATCCGTACCCGATGATGACTCGAGCGTAACCATGATGTGCGGAACGGACTCGTCGAGCCGCGGACCAAACAGGCCAAATGTGTGGTCCTCGATCCGGGCCGAACCCAGTGGAAATCCGCAGGGAGACAACGTATCGCCCGCAGGATCCCATCCGAGGCGCAGCATGATCTGCTCGAGCTGGGCCAGGACATGGCTTTCCGAACTGGCCATACTGCTCAGCCCGAGGGCGTGAAGTCGATCCTGGAGCGACCGGACGTCGTGGGACCGGAAGGTCAGGTAATGGATGAGATTCTGGGCACTGATCCGCTGCGGTGCGGACACTGTGGTGAGCAAAGTCGCATAGCGCTCCTCCGCCTTCACCATTTCATCGCGCAAGGCCGACAGTTCGACAAGGATCTGGGCATGGTCGGATGTCCGGGAATAGGGCATACAGGGATGAATCTGATGGCAAAGGTAGGCCACGGCCACCATGCCCATGCGGGTTCACGCAGAACGATACCCTGCCCGCGTAGGATATAACCTTCCGTTTACATCGGTTCTCGATAGCCTGCTCCGGCTTATCATGACGAAGCCCGCCGGTAACCACCGGCGGGCTTCGATCTATTCATGGGGGGAACCGATTGGAATAAGGAGGAACTGCTGACCTCGACGGCGAGGATACAACATGTCAATCCTGTTGAACCTCGATGGCTATCGCCGGTTTGAGCAATCGCAAGCGCCGGATCAATACCCCTTGTTGAACTTGAACACCAGGCCGCCCGTAAAGCCGAACTGGAAGAATGTCGAATAGGTGGTGAGGCCGGCGCCGGAACCGCCCGTGCCGAAATAGAAGCCGCCGCCGATGGACTGCACGGCCGACATCAACTGGGCGCCCAGCTTCAGGCCGACGGTCTCCGCAAAATTCAGGTTAAGCCCCCCTTTGATGCCCCAGGCGAAAAAGCCGCGACCATCCGTCCTGCCGTTGTCCGGATTCTCGATATTGATGATGGCAGCGCCCAGGCCACCGCCCAGGTAGGGTTCTACCACGTCCGACCCGGTTTCGAAATACCGGTTGCCGTTGAGCATGATGTAATTGATGGCCATATCGAAATTGGTGCTTCGATACCCGTTGTTGTAATATTCCATCGGCGCTTCCGTATCCATCCGGAGATACATGACCTCGATGCCCGTGTAGGGGATCGGCATGTACTCGAGGCCGGCGCCCCACATCAATCCCCCCTTGACCTTGCCGTCATAGTAATCGTCATAGTCATAATAGGAATTGACCCTGTCATCGAACACATAGCTGGCATAGCCGTTGAGCCGGATCTCCTGGGCAGAAACCATCGCAGCGCACAGGACAACCAGCATCAGGGTGAAAAACTTGGTTTTCATACAGTATGATTTAGAGACGTAAAGGTAAGCACATCTTGGCCGTCGTTACCCTGCTGCACGGGCGAACCGTTTGTAGGAAAATACATACAAGGCAAAACCTAACAGCCTGATATTCAATGAATACATCAAGGAACAAAACACTTTAGGGCGTATCCTGCAGTCATCGATTCGAAGTCCGGATCATGTCTTCCCGTTCCTTGAGCGGTCCTCCTTCGGCGGCACAGGCGGATGCACATTGCCCTTCTCCGTGATCTGCTTCCTGACGGCCTCAATGGCCTTTTCAAGCTGTGTATCGATGCCCTTGGCGAGCATCGTCGGATCTTCGACGACAAGAATGTCGGGATCGACGCCATACCCTTCCTTGAACCACGTGCCGTCAGGATTGTACATGCGGAACGTCGGGGCCGTGATGCCGCCACCGTCGATCAGGCTGGGCATGCCCGAGATGCCGATCAGGCCACCCCAGGTGCGGTTGCCAATCAGCGGGCCGAGCCCGGCCTTCCGGAAGTAATCCGGGAAGGCGTCCCCGCCCGAGCCGGACCAACCGTTGATGAGCATCGCCATCGAGCCAAAATGCGCCACCGGCGGCCATTGCCAGTTCTTCCCGTCGCGGACGTCCCAATAGGCCAGCGGCTTGCGGTTGAGCAGCTCGATGAACCGGTCGGGGATCTGCCCGCCGTTGTTGAAGCGCTCATCGATGATGAGGCCCTCCTTGTGCCATTGGCCGTAGAACTGCCGGATGAGTTCGTTCTGCCCGTCGATACCGGTGCTCGGCACGTAGATGTAGCCGATCTTGCCGCCTGAAGCCTCGTCGACGCGCTTGCGGTTGGCCTCGATCCACGCGAGGTTGCGCAGGCGGGTCTCGTCGCCCAATGTCTTCACCACTACTTTGCGCGCGCCGTCCCAGGATGGCTTGCTGTTGACCGTGAGTTCGACGGTCTTGCCGGCCAGGCCTTCAAACGGCGCGTAGGGATCCGGATAGGACGCCATCGCGATGCCGTTGACCGCGAGGATGTAATCGCCCTGCTTGACATTGATGCCCGGCTCATCGAGGGGCGAACGCACCTCGGTGTCCCATGCTGCGCCCCGGACGATGTTGCCCACGGAATAGTAGCCGTCCTTCAGGGCCCAGTCGATGCCAAGATAGCCCACGGCGCGGCGCTTGCCTTGCTCCTGGTCACCGCCGAAGCGATAGGTGTGCGAGGCATTCAACTCGCCGATCATCTCGCCAAGGATGAAGTTGATGTCGGCGCGGCTGACACAATACGGCAACAGCGCGGCATATTGCTTGCGCACAGCCTCCCAATCGACACCGTGCATGTCCTTGTCGTAGAAGAAATCGCGCTCGAACCGCCAAGCGTCGTTGTAGATTTGCGTCCACTCCGCAATCGGGTCGATCGTCGCTTCCATGTCGCCAACCGCGAGGGTCTTGTCGAGTTTCTGGTCGGGCTCGAGCTTGATGATGCCCCGCTGGCCGCCTTTGATCACCAGGACCTTCTTCCCATCGGCACTGACCGCATAGCCATTGACGCCCTCCATGATCTTCTTCTCCTCCCGCTTCTCCAGGTCGTAGTACATCAGCGCCGGTTCGCCGTCATCGGATCCCGAGTTGGGATAGCGCATGTAGACCAGCTTTCCCGATACGGCATACATGTCGCCTACGTTGCCCGACTTGACCGGCAGGATCACCATGCGCTGCTCGAAGCCGTCGAGGTCGATCTTCGTCTCCTTTTTCTTGTCATCCTTCTTGTCCGCGTCTGCCGTGGCGTCCGCGTCCTTGTCTTTCTTCCCGTCGTCCTTCTTGGATGACTTGCCTTTTTCAGGCTCGGCAGCTTCCTCCTTCTTCGGTTCTTCGACCTTGGCGATCGCGACCGTGTCGTTCTTGACGGCCAGCGGGCTCTTCTCCGCCATCGTCAGCGGGATGGCCGCGATCTGCGTCGAGTTGGGATAGACCCACGTATTGTCGAAATCGCTGTACACCGGGTTCAGTGATTGATTGGTGTGCACGTAGAGGTACTTGCCGTCCGGATCGAAGGTCGGATTACCCGTCGCGTAGAAACCGCTCGTGACTTTGGTGATGGCCTTGGTGTTGACGTTGTACAGGTACACCGCGGGATTGCGGTTGTCCTGCGATTTCTCATAGGCGAGCCACTGGCTGTCGCCGGACCAACTCGGGGTCCATCCCCGCAAGCCGCCTTCAAAGAGATAATAGTCCTGGTCGATGCGGTCGACCGCACCGGATGCCATGTCATACAGGCGGAACGTCATCGACTGGTCGATGAAGACCAGCTTCTTGCTGTCGGGCGACCAGTAGATATTGTACCGGAAGCCCGGACCCATCGACGTGAGTTTCTTCTCCTCGCCGCCTTTCGTCAGGTCGCGGATCGTGAGTTCGTACTCGCCGGACTTGTCCGACCAGTAGGCGACGTACTTGCCGTCGGGCGACCAGGCCGGATAGCGTTCGGCGACGCCGGGCGTATTCGTCAAATTCTGAATGACGCCTTCCTCCGCCGGCAGGGAGAAGATCTCCCCGCGCGCCTCGACGAGGGCGCGGTTGCCGTCGGGCGAGATATTGAGATTGGTGATGTAGCCGGACACTTCCTGCTTGCGCGGCTTGACGGACGCCAGGTCCGTCAGCACGTTGATCGTGACCGTGCGCGTGGCGTGCGTCTTCAGGTCGAGGAGGTGCATCTGCCCGTTGTATTCGAAGACGATCTCGTCCGGACCGATCGACGGGAAATGGATATCATCGTCGGCAAAATGGGTGACCTGGGTATTCTGTCCCGTCTTGAGATCGTACATCCAGATGTTGTCCCGGATCTCGTCGCCGCGATCCGACATGTAGTAGATCCGGTCGCCGTGCCACATCGGCAGCTCGCAAGCCGCATCCGTATTCGTGATATTCTTCGACTCGAGCGTCTTCAGGTCGAAGAGCCACAGGTTGCCGTTGCTTCCGCCGCGATACCGCTTCCAGCTGTCAAACAGCACGGAGCGCTCGTTGAACACGATCTTCGACCCGTCGGGCGACAGGCTACCGAACTCACCAATGGCGATGGGCAGCTTCTCGGCAAGTCCGCCCGTGACCGGGACCTTGTAAAACTGGCCGAAGCGCTGTTTGCCGCTTTCCCGCGACGAATTATAAAGGATAGCCTTTCCGTCGGGATACCAGTCGATCAGGTCTTCCGGCATGCCGTGATACGTGAGCCGCGTGGGCAGTCCGCCGAGGGACGGCATCACATAGACATCGGTATTCCCGTCGTAATTGCCCGAAAAGGCGACCATGCTGCCATCTGGGGAAAACCGCGGAAAGGCCTCCGCGCCCGAAGGCGAAGAAAGCTTGGATGCCGTGCCGCCGTTCTTATCGACGATCCAGATATCCCCGCCATACGCGAAGACGATATGGGTCTTTGACACATCGGGCATGCGGAACATGCGGGCGCTGACCTGCGCGTCAGCGGTGTGGGCGGCGAGGAAGGAGGTGACCAGGCCGGCCAGGAAAAACTTGTACATCATGTTGGTGGATTCAGGTGATGCCTCAAAATAGGGTCAAAACCCCGAAACACCGAACGGAATAGACCAAGGGCCGATTTCCGTCGATGGGGGAATCTGTGGTTGTGCCGGACTTGCGGTCCGGCACACGAATTGTCCGGGAGCACATCTCCCGG
>CAYMLN010000070.1:0-8560 GCA_964391045.1 uncultured Saprospiraceae bacterium | reverse complement strand
GACGAATACGGTGATGCCCTGGTCGGCCGCCTCATAGATGAGGTCCCAAAACTGCCGTCGCGTGACGGGATCCACGCCGCCCGTGGGTTCGTCGAGAAAAACGATGCGCGGCTGGTGAAAGATGGCCACGGAGAAGGCCAGCTTCTGCTTCCAGCCGAGCGGGATGTCCCGCACGCGCTTGTTCGCCTCACCGCGAAGTCCGAGCTTCTCGATGAGCGCCTCGCGCCGGGGCGCGAGCTGCCGGCTCGACAAGCCGTAGATCCCGGCGTAGAAGGTGATGTTCTCCCGGACCGTCAGGTCATCATACAAGGAGAACTTCTGGCTCATGTACCCGATGTGGCGCTTGATCTGCTCGGTCTCGCGGTAGATGTCGAAACCGGCGATCGTTGCATCGCCTGCGGTGGGCCGTGAAAGGCCGCACAGCATTTTCATGGCCGTCGTCTTCCCCGCTCCATTGGCGCCGAGGAAACCGAAGATCTCTCCTTGGGGAATATCGATCGACAAGTCGCGCACGGCGACAAAATCACCGAAGTGCTTGCTGAGTCCGCGGGTATGGATGGCCATGTCCATGTTCGGTCAGCTGAGTAACTGTATAAAGCAATCTTCCACAGTCGGCGCGACGGGTTCGCATCGAAGACCGGTATGACCCTTGGCTGTCAGGTTGTCGAGCAACGCTTGACGGGCCGCCTCGACATTCCCTTCGGCAAAGGCGATATGATGATCCTGCCCAAAGGCATATTGCCGCTTCAGTTCGGCCGCCTGCCGCAGGTCGCGCAACAGGCGGCTCATCTCGTCTGACCGGATGGCATAGAGCGGATCGGGATACTGCGCCATGATCGCCGCCGGCGTGTCGAGCGACAGGATGCGGCCATGCTGCAACAGCGCGATGCGGTCGCAGCGCGTGGCTTCGTCCATGTAGGGCGTCGAGACGAGGATCGTCATGCCCTGCGCCTTGAGCCGATGCAGGATCTCCCAGAATTCCTTGCGCGATACGGCATCGACGCCGGTCGTGGGTTCGTCGAGGATGAGCAGTTGCGGCTTGTGGATGAGTGCGCAGCAAAGGGCCAATTTCTGTTTCATCCCGCCGGACAACTTGCCGGCGCGCCGGTCCTTGAAGGGTTCGAGTTGCACGTAGATGTCGCGGATGATCGCATAGTTCGCCTCGACGGTGGTGCCGAAGAGCGTGGCAAAAAACTGCAGGTTCTCCTCAACGGAAAGGTCCTGGTAGAGCGAGAACCGGCCGGGCATGTAGCCGATCTGCCGGCGGAGGGCGCGATAGCCGCGCACGACATCCTCGCCGAGTACCGTGGCCTGTCCCTTGTCGGCCAGGAGCAGGGTCGTGAGGATGCGGAAGATGGTCGTCTTCCCGGCGCCGTCGGGACCGATCAGCCCGAAGATCTCGCCGCGATCGACGGTGAATGATACGTCATCCACCGCCGGCTGCGCTGCCTTCGCATACGTCTTTGACAACCGGTCGACCGCGACGTCCGTCATGTCACTTGCCGAGATTGACCTCGCCGTACATGCCGATCTTGTAGCGGCCGTCGTTGGGCACCTCGACCTTGATCGCATAGACAAGATTGGCGCGCTCGGCCTTCGTCTGGATCGTCTTCGGGGTGAACTCGGCCTTGTCGCTGATCCAGGCGATGCGTCCGGTATCCGTGTAGAATCCGCCATTGCCGTCGTCGGTCAGCACCTCCACGTTTTGATTGAGTTGGATCTCCGGCAACTGGTCTCCCGAGACATAGGCGCGGAGGATCATGGTGCGGAGGTCGGCGATCTTGTAAATCGGTTGGCCCGTGGCGATCATTTCACCCGCATAGGCATACCGTGTCAGCACGGTGCCGCTGACCGGGTTGGTGATGCGGCATTTGCGCAGCTGGTCCTCGACCTGTTGGATCTGGACATCCAGCGGCTGCACGTCGCTCGCCAGGGCGTCGCGCTGTGTGCGGAGCATGGAGACTTGCGCCTTCTTCTGGTTCTCGATCACCTTGAGCTGCTCGCGCGCCTCGCGCACGAGCGCGCTGATGTCGTCGAGTTGTTTCGCGGTGGCGGCATCCGCGGCGACAAGTCGCTTGAACCGATCCTCCTCCTGCAGGAGGTTGTCGAGCCGTACCCGCGTAAGCGAAAGCTGCTGGTCGTAGAACGCGGTCTGCTGCGCGATGTCCGGCTGCCGGCTGTTGACGCTGCGGATCTGGGCCTGCAGCTGCCGGCGCTTGAGGTCGAGCTGGAAGCTGTCGACATACCCGACGATGGCGCCGGAATCCAGGACATCGCCTTCGCGCACGTGCAATGCGCGAATAATGCCGGTGGCTTCCGCCGGCACGAGGATCTCGTCCGCCTCGAAGGCGCCGCTGGCATCGTATACATGGGCGTCCCGGCATCCCGGCAGGAGTGCGGCCAGGATCAATCCCGTCCATGCGGCTTGTCGGACTGCCTTCGCCATTTTGTCTTTTCTATTCATTGCCCGTCTCCGTTAAGAGGTTATACATCGCCCAGAGGTGCTGCACCTCGTGAATGGCATATTGCTGGCGCGCCCGGTACTCGGCCGAGACATACGTGATGTAATCCGTCGCGGTCATGACGCCGTTGTTGAGCTGGTCGCGCGCAGACGTAGTAATGTCGGCGCGCAGGCCGATGAGTTCCTCGTCGGACGACAACAACGCGGCGTAGCGCTCGACTTCGCTTTGTTGGCGAACAATATCCATTTGTGTTTGAAGAATGAATTGCTCTTTACGAATATCCGTCGACGCCTGGTTGAGCCGGATCTCCTGCTTGTCCTCATCGGTTGTATAGAAGGCCGATACGGGCCAGGCCAGGCGGATGCCGCCGAGGTAGTAGAAGCCAAATTCGTTCTTGAACAGGTCAAGGGCCGGGCGTCCGTACCCGCCGCGAACAAAGAGGGAGACCTTCGGAATGGCCACATCGCCGACGACCTTGAGCCGGGCATCGAGCGCGGTGCGCTGTGCATCGTAAAAGGCAAGCTCCGGTCGGCGCAGCACGTCCGGAATGAGCGGCTGTGCGGGGGTTTCGAGCGGTTGGTCATCGGGAATGGAGCGGCCGGTCAATTCGGCCAGCATGCCGGTGAAGCCCTTTCGTGTGGACAGCAGTTCCGTATCGCGCTGGTTGGTGCGGAGCAATTCGGCATCGATCTCGGTGACCTGGCTGCGGATCGCGATGCCATTGTCCACGGCCGCGGCCAGCTTCTTGCGGCCGGCCTGCAGTTCTTCGCGCAGCAATTGATTGAGGGCGAGCTGCCGGTCGATGTGCAAGATCGAGAAGTAGAGCTGGTTGACCTGCTCGCGCAACTGATGCAACTCCACATCGACCTGCCGTTGCTGTACCTCGCTGCCGGCGCGGATCAGTTCTTGCTGGTCATCGACGAGGAAGAGATCCGTGATCGGCTGGGCGACCTCGCCGAAGAGATTGTACTGGTCCTGGCTGAGGATCGAGATCGATTCGCCGTTGGGCTGCGGGATGCGCGTGACGTCCGATTGGTAGGTGGCCTGTCCGCCCATCATGACCTGGGGAAGTCGCGCGGTGCCGGACCGCCGGAGGGCGTTGTCCTGCTGTGCCGCGTTTACGGCAAACTGACGGGTCACCGGATACAGGCGGCGTGCGCGCGCCTGGCAGGAGTCGAGCGTGAGTGCCGCTTCCTGCGCATGAAGATGCATGGCCAGGAGGACAAACAGGCCTGTCCTGGACATGGAGGGCCATGCGGCCAATATACGTTGGTTGATCCTGGGCATGGCGGCGCTATTGAGGTTGGTGAACTGTCGGCTGCATCATCATGCGCAGCCATCCGGGTATGTCCTTCTTGCGGGCGATCATCAGTGCGCGGAACTGTTCGTCGCGGAGGTCGCCGACGGCCTTGAGCATGGGACTCACGAAAAAGGGGAAGATGATGAGGCCCATCAGGTTGATCATGAACTGGATGAACGGCACGTCGCGGATGCGTCCTTCGCGGATGGCTTCCTCGTATTGCCGCACAAGCACGGATTCGGGGATCAACCGGGCTGCCTGGACCTTGCCGATCACGGTATCCGGGTCGCGGCGAAGCTCGGTCGCGAGAAAAAGGGGCACTTCGGGCTCTTCGAGCAACATATCGATATAGCGCTCGACCAGCTTCTCGGTTTTCTCCTCGAGCGAAGTCCGCGGGTCATTGATAGTCTGGATGACGGAGGCGAAGAACGACTGGAAGGTTTCCATCATCACGATTGAGAACAACCGTTCCTTGCTGCGGAAATAATAATTGAGCAGGGCGAGGTTGATGCCGGCTTCTTCCGCGATGTCCCGGCTGCGCGCCGCCGCGTACCCCTTCCGGTGAAAGACAGCCCGTGCGGCTTCCTTGATCTTCTCTTCCGTCTTCTTTTCCTGTACGTCCATATGCGTTTGCGATGGCCGGGTGGGTCGGACAGGGCAAAATTAAGTCGGTCGGCCGGATTTATACAGGTTTTTTAAACATTTGTTTAATTTCGGAAAAACAAGCTCGATCCACCCTAAAAATCGGCCTAACAACCTGAAAACGTGAATTTTGAAAAACTAAAATCCCGGATCAGAACACCTCGTTCATCCCGAGGTAGAACCCCTGCGCCCCGTAATTGCCCCAGGCGTAATCGATATTGACATTCGCCCGGGTATCCTCGCTGAACATCCACCGGAGGCCGACGCCATAACCGACATCGAGGTAGTCGTAGAGCCGGATGTTTGCGTCCTTGTTGGTCGCCGTGGTCGCGTTGACAAACACCACGCCGCCCCAACGCTCTTTGTTCCGCTGCAGCGGAAACCTGTACTCCCCTTCGGAATAGATGAGTTGCTGCCCCCGAAAACGACCTTGCGTATACGCGCGACCCGAGCGGCCAAACTGATCCCAACCCAGTGCCGGAAGATCGAGATAGGGAACGGACCCGTTCGTCACGAACCAGCCGTAGAGCCACAATCCGACCAGGTGCCGGGGCCGGCTTGCGATGACCGGGAAGTAATCGCGGTATTCCAGCCAAAGGACATTCGACTTCTGGTCGCTCCCCAGCCAGGTGGGATTGACCTTGAACTGGCCATACGCATAGAAGCCCTTATAGGGATTCACAGTATTATCGCGGCTGTCCCAGAGGAGGTTGAGCGATACACCCGATGACGTATAGCCCTTCGGATCGAATTCGTACTTGAGGCTGTATCCGTAGTGGCTCGTGACCGCCGGTGGCATCGTATCGAGATCCAGGAGATTGTCCTCGATGTTTTGGTGAATGTCAAGGTGGTAGCCCAGCCCCAGAAAGAACCGGGTGTCCTTATACCGGTACATGAAGGTGTTGTACACGCGCAGGAACTGGAACTCCATCATCTGCTCATCAGGGATCGCACGGAACGGATAGTCGGGATACTCGATCGGGTTACCACTAATGGGCTTGGCTGACTGCGGGCCCGTCCCTAGTCCATACGTGGGCTGCGACGTGTCGAAATACCGGATGTCCGTCTGCATCGTGGCCTGGTCGCCCTTGAAATACGTGTTGGCCTTGGCCGTGAACAGGAATTGGTTTTTCGTGGTCCACAGGATCGTGCTCAACAGGTTGGAGAGCGACGTATTCGCCGGGTTCCCCATCCGCCAATACGCGGCCGGCGCCAGGCCGTACATAAATCCGGATGACGGGTTGGCGGCGATGACGGGAAACGGGACGATCTTGAACTTGCGCGAACCGGGCGGCTCTTGCGCCATCGTGTCCGTCGTCGGCACAGACGGCGTGTCCTGTCCGCTAAGGCGCATGCCCGATCCGGCGAGGATGAGGAGGAGCAGGCACAGCCTGAACGCGGCTTTATGTTTCATCAGGATAAAGATACTGGTATGGGGGGCGTCGCGAAGCATTGGCTCCTGAATCAGGATTTAAGGATTGGGGGATTTTCAGGATGAGCTCCGCGCGAAAAAGGCAAACGGCGAACGGCAAACGCCAAACGGCAAACGGTAAACGGCAAACGGCGAAAGGCGAAAGGCGAAAGGAAATATCGCCGCGGTCGGCGTCCTCGCCAACCGCAGGACAGGTTCCTTCGTGATCTCCGTTTCTCCGAGCGAAAAGGGCAAACGGCAAACGGCAAACGGCGAACGGCATGGTGCATAGGGCAGAGCGCATAGCGAAACTCCGCGATCTAGGTGCTAAATGCGGATCATTACAAAGGGTCAATATAGCAACGGGGCTTGCCCCCGCGGATCAAAAGAGCAGACTCCGTGATCTCCGTTTCTCCGAGCGAAATGGGCGAACGGCGAACGGCATGGTGCATAGGGCAGAGCGCATAGCGAAACTCCGCGATCTACGTGCCAAAGGCGGATCATTACAAAGGGTCAATATAGCAGCGGGGCTTGCCCCCGCGGATCAAAAGAGCAGACTCCGTGATCTCCGTTTCTCCGTGCGAAATGGGCAAACGGCGAACGGCGAACGGCATGGTGCATAGGGCAGAGCGCATAGCGAAACTCCGTGATCTCCGTGGGCAACAAAGGAAGTATCCAACTGTCGGGGATAATTATTTTTCTCCTCTTTTCTCACCACAGATACCACGGATTACCGCACAGATAATCACAGATTCACTTTCGGTGTGATAACCGCCCTAAACCTTCTAAACTCTCTAAACCTTCTAAACTCTAACCTCTAACCTCTAAACCTTTTGAGCCCCATCGCCCAGCGCAAAGAAGATCACCTCCGGCGCAAATCCGAACAGCTCCGCATACGCATGGGATGCATCCGCGGTAAAGGCCTCCGCAGTGTCTTCCTTCAGCAAGGCGATGACGCAGCCGCCGAAGCCGCCGCCCATCATGCGCGCGCCGAAGACGCGCTCGTCGCGGTGGGCGAAGTCGGCGAGGAAATCGAGTTCGGCGCAACTGACCTCGTACTCATCGCGCAGGCCGATATGCGAAGCGTTAAGCAAGACACCTGCAGCATGCGCGTCATGGCGCTCCAGCGCCGCGCGCATGGCGTGGACGCGATCGTTCTCGGCAAGGACGAAGCGGCTGCGCTTGTCGAGCACCGCCGGCAAGCGGACATCGTCGAGCATGGCAAAGGTCACGTCGCGAAGGCTTTTGACATCCGGAGAACGTTGCCTGATCAGGGCTACAGACTCGCGACACTGCGCCGAGCGCTGGTTGTAATCGCTGTCGATGAGATGGTGCTTGACCTTTGTGTTGAGCAGTACCCACCGGCAGCCGGGAAGGTCGGCGGGGATGAACGTGTACTGGCGCGACCGGCAATCGAGCATCATGACGTGGTCCGCCGCGCTCAGCATGATCGCGTACTGGTCCATGATGCCGCCCTGCAGGCCGATGATCTCCTTCTCCACGCGGCTGCTGATGATGGCGATCTCCTCCCGCGACTCCGTGCCGCCGCGCAAGGCCTGCAGCCCGAGCAACAAGCCGCACACGAGCGCGGAAGATGAAGATATACCGGCACCGACAGGCAGGTCGCCGCCGATCAACAGGTGCAGCGGACCGATGTCCGGCGCATAGAGCCGAAGCGTGCCGGCCACGTACTTCGTCCACGGAAAACTGTCGACCAGGCTGAAGAAATCCGCGCCTCCTGCCTCCTCGCCCAGATCATGGGCAATCCACCGGTGGCCTTCATCCGACCGTGATATGAGGACATACAAACTGCGGTTCATCGCCCCGGGCATGACCCAGCCCTCGTTGTAATCCGTGTGCTCGCCGATGATGTTGACCCGGCCGGGGGCGCGGATGATCACCGCGGGGGCCTCCGGGCCGAAGGCGGCATGCCAAGCGGATAATAAGGTCTCCAACATATCCGCCAATGTACGCCGTCCGCGGCTCTACTCTATGGCCATTTCTGTCGAGGGAATAATCGCGAACCAAAATCAAAACGAAATGGATACACTACCTGTGCGTGCTCTCTCGCCCCCAAGAAACACAGAGACTTTGTTTCGCCGCTTGAACTCGTTTGTTTGTCAGGCAAACCTTGCCCGCAATTCCATCTCCGGTCAATCCTGCAGGAACGGATTGAACATCTTCTCATACCCGATCGTCGTCTCGGGTCCGTGGCCGGGATAGACCACCGTGTCGTTCGGCAGGACGAACAATTTTTCCCGGATGCTCCGGATCAACGTGCCGTGATCACCCCCGGGCAGGTCCGTGCGGCCGATGCTGTCGCGGAACAACACATCCCCGGCGATCACATAGCCCTCCTGCGCATTGTACAGGCAAATGCTCGCCGGCGAATGCCCGGGCGTGAAGAGGACCGTAAAGGAGAGTCCATCCAACTCGACCGTATCGCCTTCCTTCAGAAAACCTGACGGCTCCGGCGAAGGCTGGTACGGCAGGCTGTACATGTTGGCCACCATGACGCCGGACGTGAGCACGGACAACTCGCCTTCATGGATCTCCAGCCCGAGACCGTACGTATCCGCCACAAACTTGTTGCCGAGGATATGGTCGATGTGGCAATGCGTGTTGATCAGCCGCGCCGGCGTGAGGCGGTTGTCCTCGATGAGGGCGGTCAGTTCCTTGCGCTCATACGCCTCCATGCAGCCCGGATCGATGACAAGGCACCGACCCGACGGCGCGGGGACGATG
>CAYMLN010000069.1:2027-8570 GCA_964391045.1 uncultured Saprospiraceae bacterium | reverse complement strand
GCAGGCACCGGCGGTTTTCGCAATACTTCCGATAGAGGTGCAACAGCGCCTGGCTCTCGGCCGTATCCCGGGCCGCCCATCCGCAGTCAGCCCACCCGCGCGTCACGTTGTTCTTTTCGGGTGGCAACGCCTGCCACAAGCTCACCGCATAGTCCTTGAGATGGGGACGACCCTGGTGCCGGCCATAGTGAAAAGCCAGGGGCACGATCACGTTGAGCAACAGGGTTTCCGCCGTCCCCCGGCCAACCCGCTTGCTGCCTTCGGGGGATTGCGCGGTGAAATGATAGTGCGATCTCCAGAAATCGTGCGCCGGCTCGGCCCGAAAAAGCGCAAGCCACGACTCGGGCGAAGGCGAGCCCTCGACGAGCTCCATGAAACTTTCCGTACGGCCCACGATCGCGGCAAGCTGGGCGATCCGCAAGGTTGGGAAATGCGGGGGCCGCATGCGCGAAAACCGCCATTGCAATCCCTGCAGCGGCGTGATGCCATACTTGCGCCGAAGAAACAGGTGATGCCCATGCAAGGCGCGGACATACGGATGTTCCGGAATACCGGACAGCAAACCTGCCGTGCCAAACAACAGGGCCTCGACCAGGTCCGGCCGGTCGCTGTGTTTCCGGAGGAGCCGGAGCGGCACCCGTTCGGCAAGCGCCTCCATCGGATCGGCATTCGTCGGCGCGCCCAGTTGACGCGCGAGCAACACGAAGAAGGTCTGTTCCCAATCCATGCGCGTTCGGTCGAGTACGGATTGCACGGCTTGCGTCCGCACATCGAGGCGCTCCGCCATGAGCCGGGCGAGCCACGCGGTGCGGATGAGGCCCGGCGTATCGCCGATCCGCGCGGCACAAGGCACCCATGCCTGCGCCTGCATCAAGTCTCGGTAGCTCGACAACAAGGCCTCGCCTACCCGGTGACCGAGCTCCAGGCAAGGCGGCTGGAAACCGTCCGCCGTCCGGGCGGGGCGATCTTCCACCCACACGACATGCAGGATGACGCTGTTGTAGTGGGGATCGCGCTCATGGGCATGCAGGAACCAGGACGAACTCCGGACATGGATCTCCACATGCCCGACCCACACCTCGCCGCCGATCCGGATCCGCGCATACAGGAAGTCGGGCCCTTGGTCGGTATTCGGCGTGCCGGGATCGATGACGTCGACCGATTGATTCGTCGTGGTCGTCAGGGAAGATGCGTTGTACAGGCGTCGGTGCCAGATGAATTGCAGCAGGTGTTCCTCCATCAGGTTTTCCGGAGCCACACGTCGAAGCGCATGGGAAAGGCATTCCGCTCATCCGCATCAAAATGCTCGGACGAGGCGAGGGCCCACGCGTCGGGGTCAAGCTCCGGAAAGTAAGTGTCGCCAGGCAGCTCGGTCATTACCTCCGTGAGGTAAATTTTATCGAGATAGGGGAGTGATTGGGCATAGATCTCCCCGCCGCCGATGATAAAGGCCTCCGTTTCACCCTCCGCCTGCGCATACGCCAGGGCCTCCTCGAGGGAATGCAGGACGATCGCGGAGGACGTGATGAAAAAGGGATCGCGGGTCAGCACGATGTTCACCCGGTTGCGCAGCGGGCGATACCCCATGCTGGCGAAGTTGCGCCGTCCCATGATCACGTGATGGCCCGTGGTCGTGCGCATAAAGTAGCGCATGTCACGGGGCAGGTCCCACGGCAAGTCGCCGTCCCGGCCGATGACCCGGTTGCTGCTCATGGCGGCGATGGCACTGATGATCATGATGTCGGGTTCAGGACTTGGGTTTGTGGATGAGGTCGGCCTCGAGCATCCGCGTCTCGATGGGCTTACGGCTCTCGATGATCTCGCCGCGAATGTATTTCTCCATCATCAGGCCCGCCACAGGCGTAGCAAAGCTGCCGCCCCAGCCCGCATTCTCGATGTAGACGGCGATGGCGATCTTCGGCTTGTCCCGGGGCGCAAACCCGAAGAATACGGAGTGGTCTTCGCCGTGCGGATTCTGGGAGGTCCCGGTTTTCCCGCAGACAACGTACTCCGGGTGATAGGCCTGTGTGGCGGTACCGATCCGAACGGCGCCGGCCATCCCATCGATGACGGGACCAAAATGCCGGTAGTCGACGGAGACGCGCTTGCGCGGGTAGAAGACCGCCTGGGGCTCGTCGCCCGAGGGTACGCGCGCCTTCAGGATATGCGGTGGCGTGTATGTGCCCTCGTTGGCGATGATGGCCGCCGCGTGTGCCATCTGCAGGGTCGTGAGCTGCAACTCGCCCTGCCCGATGCCCATCGACAGGATATACGGTGACCGCCAGCTGCCCTTCGGGTAGATGCGGTCGAAATACTCCGGTGTGGGCAGGTTCCCGGGCTTTTCGCTCGGGATGTCCATGCTGATCCGCCGGCCGAGGCCGAACTCGTCGAGGTACTTGTTGAGCTTGCGCATGCCGCGGTCGGGGTGCGTATAGCCCTCGCTGTCGATCACATCCTTGTAGACGGTGAAGAAATACGTGTTGCACGAATAGGCGATCGCCGCGCCGACATTGTGCGCAGTGGGATGGATGTGGCAGCCCCGCCGCAAGCCGCCCGAGAAATAGGCCCCGCCGCAATAGATGGTCCGGTCAGGTTGCAGGATACCTTCCTGCAGGGCCGCCAGGGAAAGAATGGTCTTGAAGATGGAGCCCGGCGGGTACTGGGCCATCACCGCGCGGTCAAAGAGCGGCTTGAGCGTATCTTCCTGCAATTGGATGAAGGCCTTCCCCCTGTCGCGCGAAATGGACAGCTCGTTGGGATCATAGCCCGGCGAGCTCACCATGGCCAGGATCTCGCCAGTCGACGGTTCAATGGCCACGATGCTTCCCCGCTTGTTCTTCAGCAGCTCCTTCCCGTAGGCCTGCAGCTCGTGGTCAAGCGTGAGGATGAGGTTCTCCCCGGAGATCGCCGCGGAATCGTGCCGCCCGCCGTCCAGCCGTTCGATCTCGCGGCCGAGATTGTCTTTCAGGACGTAGGAAACGCCCTTCACGCCGCGCAGGATATCCTCGTAATGACTCTCCACGCCGGTCATGCCGATGTAGTCGCCCGAAGCATAGAGCCCGGCGGAGGCGTCAATGCGCGCCTGGTCCACTTCCGACATATAGCCGAGGACGTGGGCGCTGTGGTTCTCGAAATAACCGCGGGCGCTCCGCAATTCCCCGTAAAACCCCGGGAAGCGATACAGGTATTCCTGGATGTATTGGAACTTGTCCGCCGGGATGTGCTCCATGAAGTTGAACGGGATCGACTTGGAGTACCGGGGTGAACGCCAATCCTTTTCCATCCGGGTGATGAATTCGGCCTTGTCGATCTCGAGGAGTTGGCACAGCAAGGCGGTATCCAGGTCCTTGGGCACCTGCTTGTACGTGACCTTGAGGTCGTAGACCGGGATATTGTAGACCAGGAGATGCCTGTTGCGGTCCATGATGAGGCCCCGGGCAGGATATTGCGTCTTGCGCACAAGGGTGGTCCTGTCGGCCCGTTGCTTGTAGGTCGGATCGCCAAGCTGCAGCCAGCCCGTCTGCAGGATCAACAGCGCCCCGGACAGGATGATGATCCGCCTGACCCATGCGGTCCGCTCGCCCGATCGGTCTCCCCGGGTCATTGGCGCGGGTTGAAGAGGGCATGATAGCCCATGATGGCGAGCATGGAGAGGCTGAACGTGACGAGGGTCTTCAACAGGATCTTGCCGAAGAAGACGAACGTGAAGACCTCGACGGATGCGTAGAATAACGCATGAATGAAGATCAATGGCAGCGTCACGGACAACAGCCAGTTGACGCCCATCACCCGGCGTGTCGGCGTCATGTGCTGCTGGTACCCGCCGCGCGGTTCAAAGAGCCGCAGCGCGTACCCGCGGGCTTAGGCCACCGCGGTCAGGGCAAAGGCGTGGACGCCTGGTGTCTGGTAGAAGAGGTCCGTCAGCAGGCCCGTGCCGAAGCCGAGCAGGATGACATAGTGGCGGGACATGCGGATCGGCAGCAGCAGGATGATCAGCGGATAGATGAAGATGTCCCCGTTGCGCCAAAGCCAGCCGCTGCCCAACCCCAGCGGCTTGAAAACCACCACCTGGGCGAGGAAGAGCAGGATCGCCCGCAGGACTTGACGGATCACGACTGCATTCATTCCGCCGGCAGGATTTGGTGGTCCGTCGCGACGACGTACACCCGGTCGAACCGGGCCATGTCCTCATGCAACTTGACCTCGATGGAATAATAGTTGCTCCCGCCTTCCGTCCAGAACCGGCTGACCGTGCCGATGAACACGCCGCGCGGGAAGATGAAGGAATACCCGCTGGTCACGATCGTGTCGCCAATACGGATATCGGCCTGCCGGGGCACTGCCTCGAGGATCATGTGGGCCGGATTGATCTCCTTCCACACGAGTGAGCCGAAGTACTGGTTGCGATCGATCGCCGCACTGATGAGCGCGGCGCTGTGAAGCATCGAGATGGCCGTCGAGTACTCCGTCCCGGCATGCTCAATGATGCCGGCGACGCCTTCGCGGGAGATCACGCCCATGCCCGCCCGGATGCCGTGCCGGGTGCCCTTGTCGATCATGAAGCGGTTGTTGCGCCGGTTGATCGAGTTGGTGATGACGCTGGCGTCGATCAGGGTATAGGTCTCCAGCACGCAACTGTCGAGCGGCTTGCCGGCAGGAATGTAGTGCTGGAGGCTTCGTTCAAGATTGAAGACATGCTCCTTCAGCCGGGCATTCTCCCGCGCCATGCTGTCCGAAACGGCAGCCAGCCGGTTGTACCGGTAAAATTCGTCGGCGGCCTTGTACACGCGACCGCTGAGCGCAGTGGCCGAATAGCGGAAAATGGCCTGCTGGCCTTCGTTGTATTGAACAACCAGGTAAAACGCCGTGATCTCCAGCAGGGCAAACAGCAGGAATGCCGAATACCGGACGACAAACTGGATGAGGTTGTTCATTCGAGAAGCACGAAGATAGGAAGATAGGCCTATCCCGGGAAAAGCCCCGCCGGCGTCACACCCGCTTCCGGTCGATCAGGAAGGAGAACCGGTCGGTATTCTTCAGCGCGATCCCCGTGCCGCGGACGACAGCGCGCAACGGATCGTCGGCGATGTGCACGGGCAGTTTCGTGATGCGGGAGATCCGCTTGTCCAGGCCGCGCAGCAAGGCGCCGCCGCCGGTCAGGTAAAGGCCCTTCTTGTATATGTCCGCGGCCAGTTCGGGCGGCGTATTCTCCAGGGCCTTGAGGATGGCTTCCTCGATGGACGTGATGGATTCGTCAAGCGCTTCCGCGACTTCGGAATAGCTGATCGTGATCTGGCGCGGGATGCCGGTGATCAGGTCGCGGCCGCTCACGGAGAAATCCGGCGGACCGTCTTCCAGCTGCTTGAGTGCCGAACCGACCTGGATCTTGATCTGCTCGGCCGTGCGCTCGCCGATCAGGATGTTATGGTTGCGCTTGAGGTAATCGATGATGTTCTCGGTAAACTCGTCGCCGGCCGTGCGGATGCTCTGGTCGTTGACGATGCCGGACAGGGCGATGACGGCGATCTCCGTCGTTCCGCCGCCGATATCGATGATCATGTTGCCCACGGGCTCCTCGACATCGAGGCCGATACCGAGCGCTGCAGCCATGGGCTCGAAGATGAGGAAAGTCTCCTTGGAGTCGACATGGTCGGCCGAATCGAAGACCGCGCGTTTCTCCACCTCCGTGATCCCGCTCGGGATGCAGATGACCATCTTGAGGTGCGTGAAGAACCTGCGCTTGGTTCCGATCATGTTGATCATGCCCTCGATCATGTTCTCCGCGGCCTGGAAGTCCGCGATCACGCCGTCCTTGAGCGGCCGGATGGTCTTGATGAACTGGTGGGTTTTCTCATGCATTTGCATGGCGCGGTTGCCGACGGCGATAGTCTGGCCCGTGCGCGTATCGATGGCGACGATCGACGGCTCATCGACGACGATGTTGCCGTCCTGGATGATCAGGGTGTTGGCGGTGCCCAGATCGATGGCGAGTTCCTGAACGAAAAGACTGAATAATCTCATGACCCTGAGTGACCTTCGCGGCCCGGTTTGTCATCAACATTGGCGGTCCGGGATTTGGTACGCCTTCGTGTCCCAATAGATGCGACTCGGCATGCTCCGGGCTGCCAAAAGGGATACAAAGAAACCGCTTTTTCTGCAATAATGGAAATTTCAGGGAGTTATGGGTATTTCGTGACGTTCCGGGGTCACCGGACGACGAGGGTGACCCATTGCTCGGGTGCCAGGTATTGGGCGGCAAGCTCGCGGAGACGCTCGGGGGTGATGGTCCGGATGGTATCCACCATGCCGGCAAAGTGATGGTCCGCCAAACCCTCCACCTTCATGGTCTTGATATAGTCCATTGTGGCGATGGGTCCGTCGATCTGGGTCATCAGGTGCCCCATAAGGTAGTTGCGGGCCATGGTCAGCTCGTCGGCCGGGATGAGGTCCTGCCGCAGCCGGGTCATCTCCGCCTGGATAGCGACCAGCATCCGGTCGACCTGGTCGGTGGTCGTCTCGGTACTGACATAAAAGCATCCGTCC
>CAYMLN010000069.1:0-2017 GCA_964391045.1 uncultured Saprospiraceae bacterium | reverse complement strand
GACGCTCGAGTATATGCCGTAGGTAAGTCCCTGGTTTTCACGGATCTCCGTCATCAGCCGGCTGCCAAAGTACCCGCCGAGGACGGTGTTGAGGACGTACAGGCCATTGAAGTCAGGATGGGATTCCGGAAAGAGTCGCCGGCCGATCCGGATGGCCGCCTGGTGTTTCTGCGGCCCGTCGATATCGATCCGCCCAAATTGGCTGAGGGTCTGGAAGGCGGGTGGCGGTGATCCTTCAGCCGCTGCAGGGCTCCAGGACTCGAAGACATCCCTGAGCAGGTCGATCTCGCGGGTGCCGAAGTGGCCAGACAGGAACACCATGGCCCGTTCCGGCCGGATGTTGGCGGCATGATGGCGCAGGAGGTCTTCGCGGGCCAGCGCGCGGTAATCCTCAGGGAACAGGTTGCGCCCGTAAGGATGTGTTGGGCCATAAATAGCCTCTGTCAGGTGCCGGTAGCCCAATACCTCGTTCTTCTTCAGATCGATCTGCAGCCGCTCGACCTTGTTGTTGGTATACACCGACAATTCCCCGGGATCGAATGCCGGCTCCCGGACGAGATCGCCCACAAGCTTGATCAGTTGGGGGAAAAACCGGGTCAGTGTCCACAGCCGGACGCGGATCGTATCTACGCCCCCGCGGGTTTGCAGGGTGGCGCCAACATACTCCATTTCTTCAGCCAGTGCGGCGGACGAAAGGCGGGCCGTGCCTTCCGCCATAAGGGCAGCCGTGACTTCCGCGGCACCTGGCCGGGCCTCGTAACTGGCGCCTGCACGAAAGACGATCTCCATCTTAAGGACGGGCTCCGTTCCGCCGGCCAGGGCATGCACCTCCATCCCGTTGGCCAGGCCAAAGGATGCATAGGCGGGCAACTCAAGGACATTCACCGTCCGGATCTTCGGCTGTGGGATCGACCGCATGCTCATCCGGCAAAGGTACGGCTTGTTGGAGGCCCGGTGTCGGAAGGGTCCTGCGGCGATACTGGCGTGAAGTCCGGTATGCACGTATCTTTCATGTCCGATCAAGACCCCGTCAAATGAATCACAACCACTTCCGATCTATCGGTCCGCTTGCCGGAGCCGCCCTGATGGTCCTCAGCCTCGCGGCTTGCTCCGCTTCCGAATTCAAGGAAGAACTTCCCGGCCAATGGCAGGCCGTCTCCTGGCAGGCCAACGGCCAGCCCGACGCCCATGCAACGGAAGGCACCCGCTTTGTGTTTGAGGAAACCGGCCGGTATCAATACACCTATTCCGGTACCACCGAACAAGGCGAATGGTACCTCTCCGGCCCCGAGCTCTTCACGACGCCGGACGGGGGCACGAAGATGATGGTCCGCATCGCCCGGCTTGAAGGGGACACGCTTGTCTTTGACATGAACAGGGGCGGAACGGCGGAGCGACTCACCCTGGCGAGAGCCAGGTGAGGGGGCAGAGGGCGGAGAGCAGAGAGCATGGCGCATAGCGTGTCTTTGCCCTGTATAGAAAAACGTTGATCGACTGGGAGTATAGGCCAAAGAGGCTAGACTTATTTTGCTATGGCACGCATATAGGCGTGAATGCTACGGGATAGCAAATCAAGTCGGCTAAAAAGCTGACTTGTCAACGCCTGGTCGACCAGGCCGTCCCTGTCCAGGATGACCAGCATGTTGGCGGCTTCAAAGCACTCCCGTCTGGCATATCGCATGAGTTGGAGTTGCTCCCCTTTCATTGAGGCGCCGGTGCTCTCAGCAATGTTGTTGGGAATACTTAATGCCACGCCTCGCAATTGATCCGCGAAGCGGTAGTGCTTTCTCTTTTCAAGCGCTTCAGCTATTTTGAAAAAAGCGGAAGTAAGCGCGATGGCCTCCTGCCAGATCGTAAGGCCCTGAAAGCGGAATTTCCCCTTAGTGACATGATGTGGATTACTGTCCATATCACTAAGTGTTGCAAGCACGGAAAATGTTACCTCTCTCTCTCTCCCTATGCTCTATGTACTCTCATGATATAGGTTGACAGCCTGGATGTGGATAACTTTCCATAA
>CAYMLN010000068.1:0-8587 GCA_964391045.1 uncultured Saprospiraceae bacterium | reverse complement strand
GAGCAACGAATCCACAGAGTTCTCTATTTCAACGCGCTGATACGCAATCATGGCAGCCTTCGATTTCGAAGGCAGCATGCACCCCGGGATCGCCAACTTCTTCCAGTCGTTTGGCGCGCGCCCTGAACCCTTCACCCGACTTACGCGCTTCACGGGTCCGGGCCGGCTGTGGGCGCTCCTGCGCAAGCGATGAAAAATTTCCGGAAGGTGCAGCGGGAAAGGCCTTTTTTCTATTTTTCCATAGCGTAACGCCTTCATCCTGTTTTGCCGGAAGGGCCTCCTCCCCTTTGTTTTTGGTTTCATTCAATCCCGTTGCATATGCTGCGATCCAGACTTTTTATGCTCCTGTCGATCGGCCTGTCGGTCCCGGCGAGCCCATGGACACAACAGACTATCTGGCTGGGGAGCGATCCCGCGCAGGCCATCAAGGTGATCACCAGCGACGATCACACGCCACAGTATTGGTCGCTGACCGCCTCGGGGGAGAAGACCCTCTACGGGGAAGGACTGGACGGCCCGGCCATGGAAGCCTCGCGATTCCTCGCCCAGGCCACGCTCGGCGCCGACCTCAATACGATCATGGCCACCGCGCGGATGGGCATCGAGCCCTGGCTCGACGAGCAACTCGCAATGCCGCATGCCTCGTTTACGGACGAGCTCAACGCGGTCTATGCCGAGGTCATCGAATGGTATCTCGTCAACGGCGGCGACCCGGAGGACATCGGCTACCGGCCGGGATGGACGGTCTTCAATTACACGTGGTGGGAAAATCACATGCACGCCCGCGACCTGTTGCGGCAGCGGGTGGCGCTCGCGCTCAGCGAGATCCTGGTTATTTCGCTCGATTCGGACCTGTCCGGTTTCGGCGACGCGCTGGCCTCGTATTACGACCTCCTGCTTCGCCATGCCTTCGGCAATTACGAGGACCTGCTGTACGATGTCTCCCTGCATCCGGCGATGGGGTATTATCTCAGCCATCTCAACAACCCACGCGAGGTGCCCGAGGAGAACATTCGCCCCGACCAGAACTACGCCCGCGAGATCATGCAACTCTTTACCGTCGGCCTCTATGAATTGAATCCCGACGGCACGCGCAAGACGGACGGCCAGGGCAACTGGATCCCGACGTATGACCAGAACGACATCGTCGAGTTGTCCAAGGTCTTTACGGGACTTGGCGTGGCGGACGTCGTGGACAACGAGTGGGTCGACGAGCCTTACTTCGGCCTGGGGATCTGGGCGGCGGAGATGACCCAGCCCATGATCATGTATCCCGAGTGGCACCAACCCGGGCCGAAGACGATGCTCGACGGCCATGTGATCCCCGGCGGACAGTCCGGCCTCCAGGATATCCGCGATGCCGTACACCGGCTCTTCCTGCATCCCAACGTCGGTCCGTTTATCAGCAAGCAACTCATCCAGCGACTCGTGACGTCCAACCCGACGCCGCAGTATGTGCAGCGTGTCGCGGCCGTCTTTGCCAACAACGGCCAGGGCGAGCGGGGCGACCTCGGCGCCGTGGTCAAGGCGATCCTGCTGGATCCCGAAGCCCGCACGTGTGAAGCACTTGAACAACCGTCATTCGGCAAGTTGCGCGAGCCGTTTGTCCGCTACACAAACTTTACCAAGGCCGTGCCTGTCGAACAGTTCTACGGCCGGTATTGGAACGTGGGCTGGGGCTTCTACCAGGCCACGAACCAATCCCCGCTCGCGGCGCGGACCGTGTTCAATTTCTTTCTTCCCGACCATCAGCCCATCGGACAGATCGCTGACAACGGACTCGTTGCCCCCGAGTTCCAGATCCACAACTCCCGGACGAGTGTCGAGTACATCAACCAGGTCAACGACTGGGCCGTATGGGGATACGTCATGGATGACTGGGAATCCGAGAATCCCCACGTGACGTATAACATCGAGCAGTTACTGCCCCTGGCCCGCGATCCCGAGGTGCTGGTCAACCGGCTGGACATGCTCTTCACCCATGGCCGGTTGTCGGAGCGGACGCGCGCCATCATCAAGGATGCGATCACGCCCATTATCTCAGGGAATTACCGATACGACCGGGTGCGCCTTGCGCTCTACCTCATCCTGATCTCCCCGGACTACAGCATTCTCAAGTAAGCCCAACCACCTGCACACGTGACATCGGATATGAAGTTCAATCTAAATCCCCGGACCATGAGCCGCCGCCGCTTCCTCGGCCAGGCCAGTTGCGCCGCCATCGGCAGCACCACGCTCATGTCCTCCCTCGTCAACCTCAAGGCGCTCGCCGCCGCCGCGGTTTCGAATTCATCGACCCTGCTCGATCCGGACTACAAGGCGCTCGTGTGCGTCTTCCTTTCGGGCGGAAACGATTCGTTCAACATGCTCATGCCGCGCACGCCGAACGAATACAACGCCTACTCGGCGACGCGGTCCAACCTGGCCATCCCGCTCCAGGACATGCTGCCCATTTTCCCGGACAATGCGGGCGGCCGCCTGTTTGGCATCCATCCCTCGCTCATGCGGACGCAGCAGATGTTCAACGACGGCAAGCTGGCCTTCCTGTCCAACGTCGGTACGCTCGTGGAGCCCACCACCAAGGACATGGTGTGGTCGGGCCAGGGCCAGTTGCCCCTCGGACTTTTTTCCCATTCCGACCAGAGCCAGCAATGGATGACCGGCCTGCCCAACGGCCGCAGCGGCACGGGGTGGGGCGGCAAGGTCGCCGACCTCATCCGGGACCTCAACAACAATCCCAACATCTCGATGAACCTCAGCCTGAGCGGAACGAACATTTTCCAGACGGGCCAGGAGACGATCGAATTTGCCCTCGATCCATACAACGGGAGCTCGGGCATCTACGGCTACGGCGACCACGACGAATGGAACGTCTTCGACCGCATGCGCACCCGGGCCATTGACGCCATGGTCGACCAGGAATACCAGGACATGTTCGAGAAGACCTATGTCGACGTCATCCGCCGCTCCCGTGACGGGCATATCCAGTTCCAGGAAGCCGTCGGCAACGTGCCCCAGCTGCAGACGCCCTTTACGGACAATTACCTGTCGCGCAGCTTCCAGATGGCGGCTTACACGATCGCCGCGCATGAGGCGCTCAACATGAAGCGGCAGATCTTCTTCATCGATTTCGGCGGCTGGGACCATCACGACGAGGTCCTCAACGCGCAGAACGAGATGTTCTACGACCTCGACACCGCGCTGGGCGAGTTTTCCGCCGCACTCGAGGAGCTCGGCCTCTCCGACCAGGTCACGACATTCACCATCTCCGAGTTTGGCCGCACGCTGACCTCCAACGGCAACGGGACGGACCACGCATGGGGCGGCAACGTGATGGTGATGGGCGGCCAGGTGAAGGGCAAGAACATCTACGGCGAATATCCTGACCTCGCGCTCAACAACCCGATCGAGGTCGGCAACGGCGTGCTGATCCCGCAGATGAGTTCGGATACCTACTTCGCCGAACTGGCCCTGTGGCTTGGCGTCAATCCCTCTGACCTGCCGACGATCTTCCCGGCGCTGACCAATTTCTATCAACCCGGCACCGGTGCACCGGTGGGCTTCCTCAACCTTTGACCGACATGAACGCGATCCGCACTTTCCTGCTCTTGGCCACCGTGTTCGTCGCCGTCCTTGACGGCGCAGCGCAGTGTTATCCCGACCGGCACAGCACCAACTTTTTCGACGGTTGGCTGTCGTGCGCCCCGGCTGTGAGTCCCAACCCCGCCCGACCGGCGAGCCACTTCATTCTCTATGACTTCAACAAGGTCTACGCGCTGGGCCGGATGAAGATCTGGAATACCAACGATCCCTCGCGTGTCCGTGACGGCCTCCGCGAGGTCGCCATCGACGTGAGCCGCGACGGCCAGACCTGGACCCATGTCGGCGATTACACCTTCGAGCGCGCGCCTGGCTTGAGCACGTACGAAGGCTTCGACGGGCCGGATCTAGGGGGCGCTGAGGGCCGGTACATGCTGATCACCGCGCTCAGCAATCACGGCGGCGAGTGCTACGGGCTGAGCGAGATGCGGGTCGAGGGCGAAGAGGTGATCATCTCTTCGGCCGACGAGCCTGCGTCCCTGGATTGCATCGCGGTCAACCTCTATCCCAATCCCTTCTCCGACCAGGTCGTCCTCGGGCTCTCGCCGGACTGCGAAGGCGTGCTACGCTACAGCCTGTTCGACCAGCAGGGCAAGCAACTGGACGGCCGCGCCATCGGCGTTGCCGCTGGGCAGTCCTCGACGTACGCCCTGGGTGCCGAACTGCCGGCCGGCACATACGTGCTCCAGCTCGAGTTCCAGGGCAAGGTGATCCGCCGCACGCTCGTCAAGATGAATCGCACCTGACGCGGGCCAGCATCGAATTATCGTATTTTCGCCGATAAGAAAGGGGGCATGAATCATTCATGTCTCTTTCTTTTTCCGGCACGGGCATTTCGCCTGCGCATTCGACCATGGCCAGCGCATACCAATATACCGTCGACGGCGAGGACCAGCTCGGACAGGTGGTCGAATGCCTCGTTGGCCTCATTGATGCGGGCTATCGCCTGGTCCTGCTGACGGGCGACCTCGGGGCCGGCAAGACCACTCTCGTCAAGCATCTCGGCCGGGCGTTGGGCATCCTCGACCCGATCACCAGCCCTACCTTCAGCCTGGTCCAGGAATACCATGCCGACCGCATGGGTACGGTGTATCACATGGATCTCTACAGGATCATTACGCCGGACGAGCTCGTGCAGGTCGGCCTGGAGGATTATCTCGACTGCGGCAACCTCTGCCTGGTCGAATGGCCCGAGGTCGGTGCGGCCTGGTTTAACCCGCCCTATGTCACCGTCAAGATCGTGAACGACACCCGCAATATTCGTACATTCAGCATCCAGACGCATGACACAGTGGACGCATAAGCTTGGCTTCAGCCTGGAGACCCTGCCCGAGAAGGTCGCAGTAAACACCGCTGCGGGAAAACTGGCCATCGGCATCCCGGCTGAGATCTCCCCGACGGAAAACCGGGTGAGCCTCGTGCCGCATTCCGTCCGGCTTCTTGTCAACCAGGGCCACCGCGTGATGGTGCAGACCGGCGCCGGCCAGCGGTCCAATTACAGCGATCATGAATACAGCGAGGCCGGCGCAGAGGTGGTGCCCGGCCGCAAGGAGGCCCTGCAGTGCGACATCGTGCTCAAGGTCGCGCCACCCACCATCGACGAGATCGAACTGCTTCGCCCGGACCAATGCCTGATCTCCCCGCTGCAGATCCCGATCCTCTCCGCGTCCTACATCGACCGGCTGCTGCGTCACCGGGTCACCTCGGTAGCCATGGAATATCTCCAGGCGGCTGACGGCTCATACCCGCTGGTCCGGACCATGAGCGAGATCGCGGGCATCACCGCGATGCAGACCGCCGCGGAATTGTTGAGCAAGTCGGGCAACGGCCGGGGCGTCCTCCTCGGCGGCGTCTCCGGCGTCCCGCCGGCCAAGGTGGTCATCCTCGGCGCCGGCGTCGTCGGCGAGTTCGCCGTGCGCACGGCCCTGGCCCTCGGGGCCACCGTGCGGGTCTTCGACGACAACATCTACAAGCTGATGCGGATCCAGGAGATCATCGGCCGCCGGCTCTTCACGTCGACGCTCAACCCGACGCAGCTCGAGTACCAGCTGCTCAGCGCGGACGTGGTCATCGGCGCCGTGCATTCCTCTACCGGCCGATCCACGATCCTGGTCAACGAGGACATGGTGATGAAGATGAAGGAAGGCAGCGTGATCCTCGACGTCAGCATCGACCAGGGCGGCATCTTCGAGACCTCGGAGGTGACCTCACTCGACAACCCGACCTTCGTCAAGCATGGCGTCATCCACTATTGCGTGCCCAACATCCCCTCCAAGGTGAGCCGCACGGCCAGCGCCGCGATCAGCAACATCATCACCCCCCTCCTCACGAAGGCCGGCCAGTATGGCGGCATCGAGGCCCTGCTCGACGCGCACGCCGGCTTCCGCCACGGCGTCTACACCTACCGCGGCCACCTGACCAACGAGTATCTCGCGCGGCGGTTTGGGCATAAGTATACTGCGCTGGACTTGATATTACCCTCCAGGCTTTGATTTATAAGGTGGAGAGTTTAGAGTTTAGAGTGTAAAGTTTAGAGTGTAGGCTTAAGAGAAAGATTTTATCATTAACCTCTAACCTCTAAACCCTAACCGAGAGTGTAGAGTGTAGAGTGTAGAGTGTAGGCTTAAGAGAAAGATTTTATCATTAACCTCTAACCTCTAAACCCTAACCTCTAAACCCTAACCTCTAACCTCCAACCTCTAAACCCTAACCTCTAAACATCAACCTCCCGCGACTAGCGGTATTCAGGTACATCCTCCCACTCATTCGGCTCCAGCCAATACACATCGTAGCCAAACAGGTCGACGAGTTCGGTGCGGAGGGATTCTTTCAAGGCGACGGATGATTCAAAGCCGGCGAGGACGCCCTTCCGGTCCTGTGCGTAGCGAACGTCGGAGACGGTGCCGGACAAGTTGTAGTACAGGTTGATCCATCCGCTTTTCCGGGAGGGCACGAGTGGCTGGCCGCCCTCGCGCTTCTTGATCCGGTTGGCCAGCGTCTGGCCGGCGTTGAGCTTGATGTCGTAGTCGATGCGCTGGTCGAAGGTGTGGCGTCCGCTGATGCTCATGTTGATCGCAGAGGACTGGATGAACATGACCGGCAGCAGGATCTCCCCGTTGGCGATGCGGATGTAGTTGCGCAACTGGTTGAAGCGGATGTCGCGGAGGTCGGCGAGGTGGATGTAATCGCTGAAGTCCTCGAGGGTCTTCAGGCCCTTGAGCCGGCCGTCGTTGACCTCGACCGCGCAGACGGCTTCTACGGCCTTCGGGCGGATGCGCCATTGGTCGTCCATCGGCACGATCGTTCGGGCGCGGATGTCGGCCTTTCCTGATAAGTTGGTACTCGTGATGAACGTTTGCCCAAATTCGTCAAAGGCGGACAGGATCTCGCTGATCTCGACATCGTCGGCCGCCCAGTCCGCGCGGAAGGTGTGTCCGGCCCCGGAGGACGTCACTGTCCCGTCGAGGTCAACCTCGCCCTTGCAGAAGTCTCCGCGGAGTTGAAGGGACAGCGTTTCAGGCGTCGTCGTGACCGACGCGCGCACGTCCTCGAAGACCGCCTTATGCCAGGTGAGGGCGGCGATGTCGAAGGACACCTGATGGTTGTCTTCCTTGGTGATCCGGCCTTTCGTGATCCCGATCGACTTGCCGGCGAACGTGCAACGCAGGTCTTCGGCGCCCGCTTCCCCGTTGAGCAGGGAGAGGGCATCGTGCAGGGCGGGGGATGTCTTCGTTGGAAATTCCTCCACGACGAAATCGTCGAACAAGAGGTCGCCGGCTTCGACGGCCAGGTCGTCGATGCCGGCCAGGTTGAGCAATGGCGCGGGCACGCGCCCATCGGCGCGGAGCGTGAGCCGTTGACGGCCGGGATCGTCGATCACGGCGTCGATCTTCATGCCGCCGCCGAGCAGTCCCCCGCGGGCGATCTTCATCTGCAACATCGGCGCATTGGGATCCGGGTTGCCGGTGTCGTAGCGGATGTCTGCCGACAGGCCGTCGACCGTCTCACCGGCGCCCTTCGGGGTCATGGCCCCGTCCTCCAGCTTGAGCTCCACGTGTTGGTGCGGTGATGTTTTCCCGCCCATGCGACCCTTAAGGGCATAGGTGCCCTCGAGGTTGCCGGTCAACCCGAGCCGGTCGACCGTCTTGCGGGTATCGGCCGGCAGCCATTTCAGCATGCTGTCGATCCGGCACTCCTGCAGTGTGGCCAGCAGATCGGTGTTGACGTCATCACCCGCTGTGGTGAATTCGCCGTCAAGTTCGACGGACAGGCCGGGGTTGTCCAGCCGAAATGCGCTGAGCGCATGGCGGGAGGCGTCAGCGTCATATGCATATTCGCCCACCAGGTGGATGGGGGCGGCGGGCTCGATCGTCCATTCACCGGCCTTGATCATGTGGCACATGGCCCGGCCCTCGAAGGCCATTGTCGTCCGTTGGTCGCCGATCTCTCCCTTCAGGGAGGCTTCCTCCACGTGTGCGGAAACGCGGTACCCGTCGCCGTCATCATACAGGATGTCGCAGCTGATCACCTGCAGCGACCGGATATCCGTGACGTGTTGCGTATCGGGTTTTTCCTTGTCCGCTTCCGTGTCGGGCCGCATGAGGTCATAGGTCCATCGGTTGCCGTGCCGGCTCACCTCGATCGCGCCATCAGCCACCACGACGCGTTTCAGGACGAGGTCGCCGCGGAGGAGCGGGAAAAGCGGCAAGACCAGGTCGATGTCGCAATTGCGCAGCATCGGGTGTTTCGGATTCCCGATGGTGAAGTCGTCAAAGGCCACGGTGGCCGACGGAAAGTGGCGAAAGAAACTCACTGACGCATCGCTGTAGGTCATGGTGTCCAGTAGCCGGTTCTCGAGGCGCGCCGTCACGGCCCGAAGGATCGCGTCGCTTCTCCATTGGGTCACGGCGAGCAGGCCGATCATCAGCACCAGCAGGAGGATGACGAGGCCCTTAAAGCCGATGATGAGTTTCTCTTTCGTGGTCAT
>CAYMLN010000067.1:0-8632 GCA_964391045.1 uncultured Saprospiraceae bacterium | reverse complement strand
CAGGCGAAAGCTCCTCCCTCAACGAAAACGTCTGCCGGGCATCGTCAAGGCAGCACAACGCCCCGCCGTAAAAGAGTTGATTCGCGGCCGCCATGATATCGCGATGCATGCGTCCCTGCTCGCCCAGGGTGCCAATCGCGCCGTGCCAGCCGCGGGATTGAAACAGCCTGTACATCCGTTCGAAATAGGACATCCGGAGAGCGGTGATCCCGAATGCGACGGTTCGCGGATCGTCCTCAGGCAAGACACACGAAGCTTTGAATTGCTGGGATACGGCCGGCAACTGCATATGATCGCCGATGAGGATCGCCTTGGGCACACGCGTCAACAGCCCGGTAATGGCAGGCTCCAGGAGCTGCGACGCCTCATCGATGATCGCCACGTCAAAATGGAGGAGCTCGAGGATCTCCGAACGGCCGAGGAACGAGGAGACGGTTCCGACGTAGACGCGTGTCCGCTCCATCAGGGTCCGAATATCGCTGCGGCGGTCCAGCGGCTTGATGACCTCGTCGAGCAGTCGGTGCCGATACGCTGCGCCCGTTCCCGACCGCGAACCGATGCGGATGTATGTGTCGGCGACAGGCCCCGCTGGACCCGATATGGCCGCGCAGATCTCGTCTACAGCCCTGTTCGTATACGCCAGTAAGAGCAGGCGATACGGGCGATGCTCGTGGAGGTAATGCACCCAGGCACGAAGCATGACGCTTGTCTTTCCGGTGCCCGGAGGACCCCAGAGCAGGTAAAGCCCCTCCGCCCGGATCCCCTCGTGGAAGATTCGTTGTTGTATGGCCGTCAGGCCCTTTGCCGTGGGCAACGAGAATGCAGGGATCGCTGTCCAGCCGGGTGCTTGTCGCCCGAGCACGATCGCGCGCCGCGGAGCGGGAGCGGAGACGAGCGTCCAAAGCGATTCGTACAATTTGCCGTAACTGCTGTCGAGCATATCCGGCTCCAGGTTCCACCGGCTGCCGGCGCCGAAGCGTCGCGTGTTGACCTGCGGGTTGCGAAGCTGGATCGTCAGCGTCTCCTGGTCGATCGCCACGATCGTGGCCCGATACAATTGGCCGCTCGTCGGATCAGGATGTGGATCGTCGGAATACGGATACATCACGACAATGTCCCCGTCGCGGAAGTTCGCAAGCGGATGCGTGATCGGTTCGCGGCCAAGGACGACCTGGGTCTGTCCTCCGGTGGTATCCGTTTGAAGCAGGCGAAGTCCGCGCAGGAGGGCATATCGCTCTTCCTTGACGCGGATCGGGTCCAGCCACAGGCCCGCGACGCCGCCCGACCCTTCGCCCATGTCGCGGCCGACCGCAGCCAGCATGTGCTCCCGCGCCACAAAGCCCGCGAAGGCGCGCAGGTAGGCCTTATCCGCGTCGGGCAATGCCGTATACACGTCCGCCCAGGCCTGCACATTGCGCCGCTGGAATCCGGACAGGCCCGGAAAGGCGCTTGGGTGTATCGTGGCAAACAGGTCCGGAACACCGGGACGCCCCTGCTCCGTCAACATGAAGTCGAGCAGGACGAGCTGGTTGCGGCCGTGGATGAGTTCCTTTTGCACGCCTTCCGCCGGCGCCGCAAACCGAAGCGGTTCCTCGGCCTGCCCCGAGTAAAGGACGAAGTTGCGCCGGGTTGCAGCCTGACGATGCGTGGACCGGATGATGAGATCGTACAGCAGGGTCTGTCGGTAGTGATCCTCGTTGAGGTTATAATGATTGGGACGGAAAGGCTTGCCGCTCTTCAGCTCGATGATCGTAGGTGCGCGGCCATCGGGCGTCTCGTGAAAGAGGTCGAGTCGCCCCTTGAGTCCGTACCGCGGGCTGAAATAACTCGGTTCGATATGACACGCGGTACGGTCGATCTGCTCGCGCCGGAAGGCCTCCGTCACGACGGAGCGTATCGTACGAAAATGTCCGCGCAAGTCGTCGACCAGGGCGCGGGTCTCTTCGTCATTGAGCCGGCTCATCACGAGGGGAAAGGCCCGGAAGGCGGCCCGGATCAGGTCGTCGAATGACCGCTCGGGGTCGCATACCAGTTCGTCAAGGAAGAGGTTCGCCACCTGGCCCTTCAGGAGCGTGGTCGTCTCCCGCGTGGCGATGAATCGCCCGGGCAGGTTGGCGGCCGACGGATGATCCGGCCCGGGGATCATGCCGGCGATGTCCGTTACTGGCGCCAGCAGGTCTGGAAAGATCACGATGTATCCCGGGATCGCCTGGTGAGGCTGCGGATACCGCACATCCGCAAGGCCGAGGACCATGGGCAGGCCTGCATGGCGGATCGCCTCCTCCAGCGTGCCGGCGAAGAGGTCATTGATCCCGGCGACGCCGTAGTGTATCGTCTGCGCAGTCGACGGATCGTCCTCGTCTACAGCCGTGAGCATCCGTTTCTCCGGGTCCCACTCCGAAACGACGACACGGGCATACGCCTTGCGCGCACCGGTATGCCGGACTGCCTCGGGCAAACGTGGCAAGGCAGGCATCGGGTAATTCGACGCCTTTCCCGTCGGCCCGGTTTGACGTTCGAGCAGATGGAGCAACAGGCGGACACAGGACTCCGCGATCGGGGCGAATGCTTCATCCGACAGTTGTCTCGCCTGCAACTCGCGGCGCGTGATGTGAAGGGCGTAGGCCCATCGACCCGAAAGATCCAGCCTGGACACGAGGTAACTCACCTGGGCAAAGCGCGTGTAGAACTGGATCGCCGAGGAGGCCGTAAGCTCATGGAGCAGGAAGCCGAACAACTTAAGCTGCAACGGCAGGCGAAGGACGGGCTCACGCACCAGCGCGGCGTCGTACAACCGGGTGAACTGATGAAGTTTGTTTTCCACGGTGAAGGGGGATGCGGAGTTAAATTTAGGGGCTGCGGCATTATCCCGAGGAGCCATCCCGCCTACCCCCGGCCGGCACGCGTTACCTTGGCGCCCGCATGACGCCCATCGACGATATCCGGATCCACTTCAACCCGGGCCAGATGGCCCTGATGAATTTCTGCCTGGCCTTCATCATGTTCGGTGTGGCCCTGCACATCACGCCGGCCGACTTTCGCCGTATCGCGGAATACCCGCGCGCTTTCGTCGTGGGCCTGGTCGCCCAATGGCTGCTCTTGCCCGCCATGACGGTCCTCCTCCTCCTTGCCTGGCGTCCCGAACCCAGCGTCGCCCTCGGACTCATGCTCATCGCCGCATGTCCGGGCGGCAACATCTCCAACTACGTGACCCACCTCGGTGGCGGCAATGTGGCGCTGTCCGTCACGCTGACCTCCACGGTCACGCTATTGTCGATCGTCGTCACGCCCTTTGCGTTCTTTGCTTTCTCAATGCTGATCCCGGGAACCCGTCACCTCATCAAGTCGATCGACCTGGACCCGCAGGCCATGCTGGCTGTACTGTTCACGATCCTTGTCCTGCCGCTCTTCGCCGGCATGGCCGTGCGACGTATCCTGCCACGGCTGACGGCACGCATCTCGCGTCCCGTATCCACGCTGTCGCTTGTCCTGTTTGCGGGATTCATCCTGTTTGCCCTCCGGGCCAACTGGCATAACATGATCGATCATGCCGACCGCGTCATCGCGCTCGTCATTGTGCACAACCTGCTGGCCCTGCTGCTTGCCTATCGCTGGGCGCGTGCGATGCGCCTCAACCGGTACGACGCACGCGCGGTCTCGATGGAAACCGGGATCCAAAATGCCGGTCTTGGCCTGGTGCTGATCTTCAACTTTTTTCCCGCCCTGGGCGGCATGATGCTGGTGGCTGCGGCGTGGGCGATCTGGGACCTCATCTCCGCCTTCCTGCTGGCACTCATATGGTCTCGACGTCCGGTCAATGTTCCTGGTCGGGCTATCTGAGGACAGTTTCGCCGTTCGCGGAAAAACGCGAAACTTTACACCATGTCCCGAACCCTGCTCGACACATTCCATGCCCGCATGGGCGATCGTTTCGTCCGGGTGTTCTCCGGCATGACGAATGAATACGCCGGGGATACACAAATCGGGGCCGACATCGCCATCCAGTCGGTGATCGACATGCTGGTCAGGCGGACATCGGCCGAGGGCGGGCTGAAGCCCTTTTTCCAGGCCCTTCGGCCTGTACACCGGCTGGAGGAAACTGTGCAGGCAGCCCTGGGGCCCGAGGAATCGCCGGATGCGTTGCGCGCCCTCCTGGATAGCGGCGCATCCCTCTCCGCCGCCCTCTTCGGCCGGGACGAATCGGATGCCATCGACCGGATCGCGGGCCATGCAGGGCTAAAGACCTCCTCGGCCGCCATCCTGCTTCGCCTGGCCACCGCCGTGACCTGGTCACTGGTTCGACCGGAAACTGGCGACAAGCCTGGCGCGCGAACATTGGCTGCATTCCTTCAGCGGCAGTTACCTTTGCCCGCGAATATTTTTCCGCCTTACGAAACACGATATCATACCCTGACCCGCATGGAACACCAGCCATCCTCTCCCCAATCTCCCGAAACCAAGCCATCCGGCGTACGCAAACTCCTGCCTTGGATCGCCCTGGTCCTGCTCACCCTTATCCTGTTGTATTTCGTCCAGCGGGGATGCGGAGCAACTGGCGGCGAGAATGAATCGGCTGAGCGAACCGTCAGTGCCGGACAGTTCTCGGGCACAACGGGCACCACGACTGACACCCTCGATCCGTATGCGAAGTTTCCTAAAGGCTTCGAGGTCCTGGTGAGTTCGACCGGCATGCCGACGCCCACGCATTGCTTCGTCCTTGACAAGGTCACCTTCAAGCCGGAAACGGCCACGCTGACCTCCGATTCCGATGCCCAGCTCGAAGAACTGCTCGGGCTCATGAATAAATATTCATACGTCGTGCTCGGCCTGGAATGCCATTCCGTGATCTCGGATGACGAGACCAAGAATGAAGGTTATTCGTGGCAGAAATGTGAGTCGATCAAGCTTTGGCTCCTTGGAAAGGGCCTGCCGGAAGATCGGTTGCTGACAACTGCCTGGGGCTCGCGAAACCCGCGCTACAAGGACGGCAGCGAGGCATCGAAGCGCCTCAACGAGCGTGTGGAAGCGTGTGTGGTGAGCAAGGAATTACCCACGGGCAATTGACGTCCGCCGCGTATCGTAAAAAGGCTTTGATCAACCAAGATACTGGACGGCCTCTCGTTCACGGGCCTGTCCGCCCTGGCGGCATGCCCTGCACCGGGAATGCCCCAACTGGCAACTTACCAGGCGAACATACGCCTGCCTGACCAAGCTATAAGAGACGCGAAAAGAAGCCCACCTTAACGGCTCTTGATGTCCGGAAGGCATGTTATGTCGCCGTGGAACCGACTGACGGGAGGCCAATCACTTGCCCATCTGTTCCACCCGGTATACCACAAAGTCCGTCTTGGCTTGCCAAGGGAAGGGATTGACAAGTTCGCGGTAATGCAGGACGACATTCTGTCCTTCAAATTGCTGAAGTCGCTGATAGACCTCCGCATTCTTGACGGAAAAATTCCAGATGCTGTGCTGGGAAAGGATCTGGCTGCCGCCCGCATCGAGCTGGCCCTCATACGTCTTGAATACTGCGCCGTCCTTGGATATCCGTAATAACGTACCGTTCCGCGAACCCTCGGAAATCGTCCAGGTGCGATAGACATAGTACCCTGCCGACGAAATGATACCCAATACGACGAGCGACCATGCCAACTTGCGCATGAACTTGCGTGCTTTACCCTTAAAATCATCCGTCTTGGTGGCCATGGTTTTCCTTTTTTTATTTCTGTAAAAATACGGCCATTTGGGTTGACGACCGTGGTTTTTCGCGATCAGGCGGTTCGTCGGAACAATCGGTAAACAGGCCATCCGATCACCATGAGCACAAGACCTGCGATGGCTTGTTCGGGCCGCCCCAAAAGCGTGCTGGCGAGAAACCACAGGCTGATTCCGATGAAGATGAGGGGGATGACCGGATACCCCGGAACGCCGTAGCCGGCGGCGGGAAACTTGTCCTGCCGGCGGCGGAAATAAAAAAGCCCGATTGCTGCAAGCGTCATGAAGATCCAGTCCATGAAGACCACATAGGTGACCAGGTTTTCGAAGGTCCCCCAAAAGACCATTAACACAGCCGCCCACGCACTTTGCATGAGAATGGCCTTGGCCGGTGTACCGAAGGCCGCATGAATGTCGGCCAGCCACGGGAAGAAGACCTTGTCCGCCCCCATCGTGAAGTAGATCCGGGGCGCCGACAAGGTGTAGATGCCCGCTGTTCCGAACGTGGAGATGGCGATCAGCACCGCGATCAGTGTGCCGCCCACGGCCGTGACCCGCATCAGCGCTTCCGCCGCCACGGCCTTCGAGGACGCGATCTCCGCCATGGGCAGGAGCGCCAGGTAGCCGGCATTGACGGCCATGTACACGACAGTGACGATCAGGGCGCCCGCGATCAGCGCGCGTGGAACGATACGTCCGGCATCCCGCACTTCGCCGCCTACATATGAAGCGTGATGCCAACCGCCGTAGGACCACAGCACCCCGATCAGGGCCAGGCCGAAGGATACGGGCTTGTCGGCTTCAGGGGGCAGTACGATGTTTTCCCCGAACATACGGCCTGCGAAGAGGGCGACCAGTACGATCGCAGCGATGCCGACGACCTTGACCACCGTGGTGAAATTGCTGAGGAATGCGGACCAGGAAACGCCCCGGACATTGACGAGGGTGACGACGGCGAGCGCAATGAGGCCGATCCACAACTCCGCCTCGTCCGGCCAGCCGGCCACCAGGCCGAGATACCGGGCGAATGCCAGGCACAGGGCCGCGATGGCGCCCGACGTGATCACGGTGAGGATGCACCAGCCATAGAGGAACGCGGCCAGCGGCCCATAGGCCTCACGCAGGTAGACATACACTCCTCCTGTCCCGGGAAACCGGGAGGCCATTTCGGCGAAGGTCAATGCGCCGGTGAGCGCGACCGCCCCGCCGATGCCCCAGACCAAAAGCACATCCCCGCCGTCGTGGAGTTGGGCGGCGACATCCGACGGTGAGATGAAGATGCCGGAGCCGATGCACGCCCCGACGGCGATCATCGTCAGGGTGAAGAAGTTGATCGATTTGTGGAGTGATCCGTCCATCGGAAAGCGTAGCTTGAGCGGAGAGGAAGATAGAATTAAATTTGAGCTGACCGCCGTGATGAATCGATTTCCCGTAACAGCAGCCAGCGCCCTTGGCGTTGCCGGTCCGTCATGGCACCGACGGCTGGTTCTTCTACTCCTCTTGGCCTTGTTGGTCGTCCGCGCTCCGGCACAGACAGCCTACTTCGACCCGCTCAACCTCCTCGAGGGCAAGAAGCAGGTGACGATCCCGTTCAAGTTCGCCCACAACTTCATCCTCCTTGAGGTCCGGATCTACGGCATCCTGCCCGTGCAGCTGATCTTCGACACCGGGGCCGAGCATATCATCCTCTTCAAGCGGCAATACACCGACCTGATGCAGGTGCCGTATGACCGCCGCATGCGGATCATGGGCACGGACCTCAGCCGGGAAGTCTTTGCACTGATCACGCGCAATGGCCTGGTCGAAGTCAAGGGCCTGGCCCCGCGACCTTACGACATGCTTGTGCTCGAAGAGGATTATTTCAACCTGGACGAAATGCTGGGCACGCCGGTTGCCGGCCTGATCGGCGGCGGATTCTTCAAGGACCTGATCATCGAGATCGACTACCGGCGGCGCAAACTCACCCTCACCGATCCCCGCGCCTTCAGCCCGCCGGAGGGCTACCTGGCGCTGCCCATGACCATCCGCACGCAGAAGCCTTATGTGACGGCGGAAGCCGGCCTCCAGGACGGCACCACCGTACAGGTCGACTTGTTGCTCGACACGGGCGCAGGTGTTCCCCTGCTGCTGCACACGAATACGCATCCCTCACTGCAACTTCCCAAGACATACATCCGCGGCAGATTGGGCATGGGCCTCGGAGGGTATCTCGAGGGATTCATCGGCCGGGTCAACAATCTCCACCTTGGGTTGGTGGATTTCCCGGGCGTCCTCACCAGTTTCCAGGATCTACCCGATCACTGGCTGGCCGACGAGAACCGCTTCCGCAACGGTATCCTTGGCAACGAACTCCTCGGACGGTTCTCCGTCTTCATGGACTACAACCGGGAGCAACTCTACCTCAAGCCCTACAAGAAGCGCCAGCGGCCGTTCCAAATGGACCGTAGCGGCCTCATGGTCTTCGCCTACGGAATAGACCTCGACCGCTTCGTCGTCCACGACATCATCGAGGGCTCCCCCGCCGAGGAAGCCGACATACGCCCGGGGGATATCATCTTCCGGCTCCAGGGCATCCAGGCCGGCGATCTCACCCTGGATGGCATCAGCCGGATGCTGCAGCGAAAGCCCGGCAAGACCATCCGGGTCGAGATCGCCCGCAACAACGTCCTCCTGCAGAAGAAATTCAAGCTCCGGGACCTCATATAATCTCAGTGCCTGCGTGGATTAAAGGTCTTTCACATTTCGCACGGAGACACGGATCGCTATCCTCCTCCTTTCCACTGGACATCGGTTGAAAATTCTTATCACCCCCTTTTATAGATGCAGTCGATTCCACAGACCCCCAACGTCCGCGTAAACCCAAGCTTTCATTGTTCATTGTTCATTGTTCATTGTTCATTGTTCATTGTTCATTGTTCAT
>CAYMLN010000066.1:0-8809 GCA_964391045.1 uncultured Saprospiraceae bacterium | reverse complement strand
AACCGCTTCCATGTCAGGTTTCTGTCTGACTTTGATTTGAACTCCGTCAGGGAGCCCGTCCAGTCCTTCGTGCGCAGCTCTTCGCCGTTGGCAAAGAGTTTCACCGTGGCGGAGGTCAGCGTGTCGGAACCCAAATTCTTGATCGTGGCGACGAAGGAACCCTGCTGGTAGCTGCCGCAGAAGTAACGGGTAGAATAGTTGGCCGAAAGGGCTGCGTCATTCGGCCCGCGGAAGGCCAGGTCGTACACATAGTCGAATGACGGATCGGCGATATTGGCAAACAAGTAGTCATTGGCCAGCACCATCGAGCCGCTCGGGCGGACGACATAAATTGTGGGCCAGAAAGTCAGGTTGAATTGGGCCGGGACAGAATTGTCTTCGACGATATAGTAAGGTACTCCGGTGACCCAGTCGCCCTGGGTATTGCCGCCGGTACCGTTCAGGTCGGCATTCGAGGTCGAGGCATCACCTTCGATTGAGAAAACCACGAGTTGGTCCGTGCCGTCCGGGCCATAAGCATCCCAAAGATCCTTCAGGACGTGGTTTTCGTGCAGAAGCCAGCAAGGCGGGCACCAGGTGGCAAAAATGTCGATGATCACCACCTTGCCGCTATCCAGATAATCATACAGGCGGTGGGTCTGACCGTTGATGTCGGTGACGGTGATGTCCGGCATCTTGGAGCCGTCCGCGAGCTGGGCTTGGGATTGCAGCCCAAGGCCGAGCAACAAGAGCAGAATGTAAAGTTTCTTCATGTTGAGTGTAAGGTTTGAACTTTCAAATGAGGCCTAAAAGTAGGCAAAATGCCCGACTGGCCGATTTTTTTTCTACCGATTTCATCGTTTGCCTGATGAATGACAAATACTCGGCGGGAAAGGCCGAATTTGATACCGTGAGGCCGGGGGAAACGGAAATTTTCAAGCCCCTTACGGAATGCCGCCTGCCCGACATCGCCCCCTGACGGGTTTATGTTTTTTCGTATAAGTTGCAGATATTTAGTTTATTAAATATTTATTCTTTCATCTATTCAAAACATTGTTCGGCGACCGGTCAGGTTCGGCCGAATCTTTAGTATGCTTCCGTTGTTAAACAATTATTAAACCCATTGTACAATCTTCCGGCCCTGCTTAACTTGCACCGTATGAAGCACCTTTTACCCATCTTGGCATTCTTCGTTTTGAGCGTCGCCGGGGCCTATGCCCAAAATTCGGTGTCGGTCACCCCGGGCACGTTCGTGCTCACCGGCCAGCCGTCCGAAACGGATGTGTACTACTACATCAACGTGACGAACACGTCACCCAATGATATCGGCGTCCATTGGTCCCGCACGGTGACCGGCGCACCGGCAAACTGGCTGTCCTGGATCTGCGACAAGAACCTCTGCTACATCCCGCAGGCCAATCAGTCTTCTCCGACCAAGCCGAATATGCTCGCCCCCGGTGAGACCATGCAGTTCCAGATCCATGTCAATCCCGGAAACGTCATCGGTTCCGCCGATTACGAGGTTGTCCTCACGGACATGGAGGATCCGAACCTCGTGCTGGCTACCATCACGGGTGACGTCCTGATCGGCACCACGAGCACCAACCAGCCTTCCGCCGGTTCCGGCCTGACCGTCTTCCCGAACCCGACGACGGATTATTTCCAGATCAGCGACACACCGGGCCTTCGCTATGTCGAGGTCTACAATATCGTCGGCAGCCGGATGCGCGCATTCGATGCCGTCCCGCAAAAGCAATACTTCATCGGCGACCTCAACGAGGGCGTGTACCTCGTGCGCCTGATCTCCGGCTCCGGCAAGGTGATCAAGACGATCCGCCTCAGCAAGCGGTGATCCTGATTTCCGCCGTGAAAAAAGACATGCCTTCTCCGGAAGGCATTTTTTTTTGTGAACCTTTGCGTCGAATTCGCGCTTAACAGCCATATGCATGGATCGCCGGCCGGGTGCCGGATTTAACCAGACACAGATTTCCAATGGCACACGCACTCTCGCTCTATCGGATGGGGCACTTCAACGCCGCCCATCAGCTCTATATCCCTACATGGACCCCGGAGAAAAACTTCGACACCTTCGGCAAATGCGCCAACCCCAATTTCCACGGCCATAATTACGAACTGGAGGTACGCGTCACCGGGGAGGTGGATCCGGAGACAGGCATCCTGATCAACCTGAAGGAGCTCAAGGACATCATCGAGCGGGAGGTCGAGGACCGGTTCGACCACAAGAACCTGAACCTCGATTGCCCGGAATTCACCGGTCGCGTTCCGACGGTGGAGAATATCTGTATCGTGATCTACGAGATCCTGCGGGAGAAGATTCCGGCGCATCTCGACCTGGGGATCAAACTGTACGAGACCCCGCGGAACTTTGCGGAGTATCCCGCCCGTCCCTGACCGGGACGTGTAAACCTCGCCGCCGTCAGTTTTGTCCGGCGCCCTTGTATTTCGCGATCGCCTCGCGGATCTTCTGGACCCTGTTCTCGGGATTTGGATGCGTGCTCAGGAATTCCGGTTGGCGCTGCCCGCCGGAAGCACGCGCGAGAATTTCCATCACCCCGACGAGCGCTTCGGGATCGTATCCGGCCTCGATCATGAAGCGGACACCGAGGTCGTCCGACTCCAGTTCCTGGTCACGGCCATAAGACATGTGGACCAGGCCGGCGATCATCTGCGCCGCCTGGGCCGTGCTGTAATCGCCGGAGGCCACGACGGCCGCGCCGGTCAGGCCTTCGGTCAACTCCTGCTTTGCGATGCGCTCGGCGCCGTGGCGGGCCACGACGTGGCCGACCTCGTGGCCGAAGATGCCGGCGAGCTGGTCCTCGCTTTCCAGTTGGTTGAACAACGCCGTAGTGATGAAGACCTGGCCGCCGGGCAATGCAAAAGCGTTGACCACATTAGGGTCTGCCAGCAGGTGAAAGTCATATTGATACGCCGTTTCCCGGGCCTTGCTGTTGTCGACGATGCGTCGGCCGACCGCCTTGACGAACCGCTGCGCCTCCTGGTCGGGGTGGAGACCGCCGTACTGCTCGAGCATGACGGGCAAGCTCTGGAGGCCGAGGGCGACTTCCTGCTCCGCCGTGATCGAGACGTGCTGCGTCTCGCCGGTGATCTCGTTGAACTGCGAATTGGAGTAGTACTTGCAAATCGCAAGGCCGGCAAGGAGCAGGCCGATGATCAATCCTCCGCCGACATTGCGGCGACGTGAACCCGGGAAGCGACTTCCGGCCGGGATGCCGGGCTGCCCGGCCGATGGGTTTTGTCGATAGAGGGACATGGCGTGTTTCGCTTGACGTGAGGAAGTACTTAAAAGTACGTATTCCGCCAAGAACAATGTCCGGTGCCGTGCCGGCTGTCTAGAATTCCGAGGTGTAATGGAAGTGGACGTCGGGGAAATTCTCCTGCGTCATCTTCAGCACCCATGCGGATTCGGCGAGGAAGACGGGCTTGCCGTCCGTATCGCGGGCGATATCGTTCTTCTTCCGGCTGATGAAAGCGGCCAGGTGTTCCGGCGCGGCCTCGATCCAGCAGGCCTTGTGCAGGCTCACGAGATCATAATCGCACTTCGCGCCGTACTCGTGCTCGAGGCGGTACTGGATGACGTCAAACTGGAGTGCGCCTACCGTGCCGATGATCTTGTCGCCGTTGATCTCGCGGACGAACATCTGCGCAACGCCTTCGTCCATCAATTGGTCGAGGCCCTTGTTGAGCTGTTTCGTCTTCATCGGGTCCTTGTTGACCACGCGGCGGAACTGTTCCGGGGAAAAACGCGGGATCCCCTTGAAGTGGAGTTTCTCGCCTTCGGTGAGCGCATCGCCGATGTTGAAGTTGCCTGAATCGTACAGGCCAACGATATCGCCGGGCCAGGCTTCATCGACCACTTCCTTGCGGGCGGCCATGAAGGACGTCGGGTTGGAGAACCGCAACTGCCGTTCCTGGCGAACGTGGAAGTAGTTCTTGTTGCGCTCGAACTTCCCGGAGCATATGCGGAGGAAGGCGATGCGATCGCGGTGGCGCGGATCGATGTTGGCGTGGATCTTGAACACAAAGCCGGTGAAGGTCTCCTCTTCCGGCCGGATCACGCGCTCCTCGGTCTCCCGCGGCAGCGGCGGCGGGGCGATGTCGATGAAGCAATCCAGCAATTCGCGCACGCCGAAGTTGTTGATCGCGCTGCCGAAGAAGACCGGGCAGACGTCGCCCTTGAGATAGGCGTTGCGGTCAAACGGCGGATACACCGCGGTTACGGTTTCGAGTTCGCCGCGAAGCTCTTCGGCCGGCCGCTTGCCCACGTGTTGGTCCAACAGCGGATCATTCACGTCCGCGATGCGGATCGTGTCCTCGTCTTCCTGCTTGCTGTGCGGCCGGAAGAGCACGAGGTTTTGCTCATACATGTTGTACACGCCCTGGAACTGCTGGCCCATGCCGACCGGCCAGCTCAGCGGGGTCACGTGGAGCTTCAGTTTTTTCTCGATCTCATCGAGCAGGTCGACCGGATCGCGGCCTTCTCGGTCCAGTTTGTTGATAAAGACGATGATCGGCGTATGGCGCATGCGGCATACCTCGACCAGTTTTTCCGTCTGCTCCTCAACGCCCTTGGCGACGTCGATCACGACGATCACGCTGTCGACGGCCGTGAGCGTGCGATACGTGTCTTCGGCAAAGTCCTTGTGGCCGGGCGTGTCGAGGATGTTGACCTGGTGGTCGCGGTAGGGGAAGGCCATGACCGACGTGGCCACCGAGATACCCCGCTGGCGCTCGATCTCCATGAAGTCGGACGTCGCGTGTTTCTTGATCTTGTTCGACTTGACCGCGCCGGCTACCTGGATGGCGCCGCCAAACAGGAGGAGCTTCTCGGTCAGCGTGGTTTTCCCGGCATCCGGGTGCGAGACGATGCCGAAGGTCTTGCGCTTGTGGATCTCCTCGATCAGGCCCATGGCTATTTTGTTGAAAGGGCCACAAAGGTAGCCAGATCCCGGGGAACAGGTGGCCGGAGACGGTAATAAGCCGGCCGTGGTTGGCGGGGACGCCAACCACCCACGAGATTGTTCCGTTGGTGTCCCCGCCGACAATTTTTCCTGGTTGGCGTCTTTTATTCGCCATAGCCGAAGGCGATCCGCGAGCCACTGTAAAATGATGCGATCCCGTGAAGCGGGATCGTTGGGCCATCATAGGGTCTCCACATGCTAAATAGCTTCCGCTCCTCCGGAGCTGGTTTCGTTGATCAGGTGACTATGCCCAGGTGGATGCGATAACCACCGACCCACGACAAGGTGAATCATCTCGCATCGCGCCTTCGGGTAACTATGCAGATTGAAGGGCGTAGCCCTGTCACCTTTGTAGCCCGGAAGGGCGAGGGATGTATGGTCGATTCCGCAATACGGAATCGAATGGGTCGGCAGTGAACTACCGACCCACGGACCGATCGAGATGATCGGATATAAATGAAACGATCCCGCAGCGGCGGGATCGTTTGGGTCGAGGGTGAGCCACCGGACTTATAAAAAGTGTGGTTGGCGAGGACGCCAACTTCAGCATTTCGTGGATGGTTGGCGAGGACGCCAACCATGGCCAAGTGTGGATCAGACGAAGTCCTTCTTGTTGTAGTTGCCGCCGGGCTGCGGGTCGGCGGACTTCTCACGGCCGAAGGGCCAGCCGGCCATGTGCGGCTCGTCGTCGCCGGGGGCGGCGGGACCCTTCTTCTTTTTCTTCTTGTTGAACTGCTCGTTGAGCTTGTCGCCGAGGTCCTCGAGCTCATCCTTGACGGCCTTGGCGATGTTGTTGACATTGGTCGGTTCGCCCATCATCTCGAGGCGCTCGGAGACGGTGCGGGCCGGCGGGACGATGGCGGCGAGGATGAGGTACAGGATCACCCCGGTACCCCAGCCCAGGGCCAGGAGGGCGAAGGCAACGCGCACCCAGACCGCATCCTGGATGCCGAAGTAGGCGGCCAGGCCGGAACACACGCCCGAGACGACCTTGTCGTCGGGATCGCGGTAGAGGCGCTTGCCGGTCTTGATCTGGAAGGATTCACCGGTCTTCTCTTTCTTCTTCGACCGGATCTCCGCGAAGTCCATGTCCTTCAGTTCTTCCGGCGTGCCGAGGACGGCGATCGCCTGGACGACGTCGTCCTTGGAGACGATGATCCGGGTGCCTTTATGCCGGTTGACCAACTCGCCCATGCGGGACTCGATGTCCTGCATGATCTCCCCGGCGCCTTCGCCCGCGCCAAAGTGACGGGCCAGCGTGGTGAGGTAATGGTCGGCAATCTCGTAGGCGTCCTCGTCGATCGTGAGGGCGTAGCCGCCGAGGTTGATGTTGATCGTCTTGTTCATGTGTGGGTTTGATGTTGCGTGGTGAGGGAAACGGCCTCGTTGATCTCGGTCCAGGACGCCCTCAGGCCTTCGAGGAAGATACGTCCTTCGGGGGTGATGCGGAAATATTTCCGCGGCGGACCGGCATTTGATTCCATCCAGAAGTAATCGAGGTAGCCGGCATTCTTCAGGCGGGTCAGCAGGGGATACAGCGTCCCCTCGACGACCACCAGCCGGGCGTGGCGCAGGCGTTCGATGATGTCCGAGGTATACATCGCCTCGCCGTCGAGCAGCGAGAGGATGCACATCTCCAACACGCCTTTGCGCAACTGGGCTTGCATGTTTTCGATCTTCATGGTGCAAACGTAAGGTCTTCTTGGTACTATGCAACGCAAAGTACACTAACTCTATAAGGTAGCTGATGAAACCCCGTATTTTGTCGACAAACGGTACGTCCTCGAAAAAGAAAAGCACCCCGGAGGGTGCTTGAGTGGGTGATGACAGTGGTCGGTGAATCAGTTGATGTCGCGCCCTTCGCGGAGCTTGCCGATCATGCCCGTGACGCCCGTCCGGTTGAGTTCGTCCGGCGCGAGCGGGAGGGCTTTCTCGGCGTATTTCAGGGCGTCCTTGTAGCGGCCGATGGCCGACAGGCCCCGGGCCATGCCCACGGGCGTCGGCCATGCGCCTTTCTGGCGGTCGTAATTGATCTCGAAGATCCGCAGGGCCTCTTCTTTTTGGCCGATGGCGATCAGGGTGCGGGCAAAAGCATGGATATCGTTGGGGTTGGTGCCCGGCAATTCCATGGCCTGGGCAATGGTGGTCAGTGCGTCTTCCTGGTCACCCATGCGGAAGAGGATCATGGCCTTGGTCGTCAGGGAAGTGAAGGTCTTCCGTCCCACAAAGCCATCGTTGATGGCCTTGTCGATCCAGGCCAGGGCCTGGGGAAGCTGCTCGTTCCGCTCCAGGAGGAAGTTGGCCGCATCGACGTAAGGCTGGTGCTGGAAACCGGTCACCGAGCCGATGAGGATATCGTTGAAGGCCGTGACATAGAGATCCGTCATGCCGGGCACCGTGATCCGCATCGGGACGGCCTTGTTTTCCCACTGGAGTTCTAGCGTGGCGGCCTCCGGCTGGCGGTCAGTAAACACGTACGTCAGCCATTCGGTCCGCGGATGGTCGGCGGGCTGGGTCGGTGCCCGAAGGACAACATTCTTCTCGTCGAAGAAATAGCTGCCCCAGACATTCGGGTTGCGGGCAAAGATCCAGGTCCAGGGGCCTTTCTCCGCCAGTTCGAGGTAGAGTGCATATTCCCCGGCGGCCAGCGGCTGGCCGTTGACCTCGATGTCATGTGAGCAGGTGAAAACAGTGGCCTCGTTGGCCCCGGCGCGCCAGGGCGCGGGTTGGCCGTTGCCATAGCCCTGGTCCACAAGGCCGTAGTGGGCCACCGGGGTGCCCCAGATCTTGCCGGCCCGATCGGATCCATCGGGGCCTGTCACGTCCGGGCTGTTGTACGTGACGGTCACGTGCACGAGGCTGCCGATGTACTGCGTCACGACGGACCGCTGGTTATTCCCGCTCGGCGGCAGGGGCAATGCCTGGCCGACCAAGACCGTCGAGGTCTTGAGGCAGATCGCCAGGGCAAGGGCCATATGCAGGAAAGAGCGGTTCATCGTCCGGTTTTCGCGTGTGAACGACCTTTAAGACGTTTTGAAGGTATATTTCCGTTGGGTCGGTCCGGCGATATTTCGAGTAAACGGCCGATTTGGTAGATGAATCGGCGTTTCCGGTATGCGGTTGGCAGATGGGAGATTAGGATTTCATTGGATTTCATTTGCCCTTCCGGGCGGTCATCACTCCACATTCCCCCTAAATTTGGCCAGCTATGCGCAGTACCAGCATTCGTTGGGTCATTCTCCTCGGGGCCATTACGATCCTCAGCATCATCGCCATGCAGACGTACTGGCTGATCCAGCGGTGGAGTCATGAGTCGCGTTCGTTTCACCAGACAACCTCCATTGCCCTCCTCCGCGTGGCCCATAAGATGGCCGACATCAACGGGTCCACGCTCCCGTCGGGTGAGATCGTCAAGCGCATTACGCCGAACTACTACATCGTCAACTTCAACGATGTCATTGACGCCAACGTCCTCGAGTACCTGTTGCTCCAGGAGTTCAGCTCGCTGGCGTCCTATACCGACTTCGAGTACGGGATCTATGACTGCTCGAGCGACGATATGGTGTACGGCAACCACTGCAACCTCATCGAGGCCGACAAGCCGTCGAAGAGCGACCAGAAGTTGCCGAAGTATGATGAATTCAACTATTACTTCGGCGTCAAGTTCCCGTCCCGCCAGGCCGACATGCGGGCCAACACGCGGTACACATGGCTGCTCGCACTCGTCGCCGCTGTGGCGGTCACGTTCTTCGTCTATGCCATCTGGGTCATCCTCAGCCAGCGCCGGTACTCGGAGATGCAGCGGGACTTCATCAACAACATGACCCACG
>CAYMLN010000065.1:0-8853 GCA_964391045.1 uncultured Saprospiraceae bacterium | reverse complement strand
GCGTTCGCTGTCATCCTCGAACTTGTAGGTGCCGCAATAGCGGTCGAGTTCTTCCGTCTTGAGGCTGATGGCCGGCATGTCGGCCGGGAAGGGTTTGCCCAGCGCGAGGGCGGCCATGCGGGTCGACAACTCGCCGACGTTCTGTTCGTCATGGTTACACAGGATCGCGATATACAAGTCTTCCTTCGGCAGGTAGATCCCGTTGCTGACGTAGCCGAAGATCCCACCGGAATGCTCCCAGGACAGCGAGCCCTGGATATCGCTGATGCCCCACCCATAGCCGTATCCGATCTTGTCGCCGTTGTTGAGCGTGTAATCCGTGAATGCTTTTTCCAGCGTGCTTTTGGAGACGAGCTTGTATTGGTGTACTGCCGTGTTCCAGCGGTACAGGTCGCCGACGGTCGACATTATTGAACCGGCCGCATAAGGTTGCGTCATACTCAGGTATGGGGCATTGACCACGCCCACGCCACTGCTGTACCCGGCCGCACGGTTGGGCGTGATCTCGTCCTTGTGCCCGTAGCGGGAATTCGTCATTCCCAGTGGTGTGAAGATGCGCTGCTCGATGAAGTCTTCATAGGTCATGCCGGAGGCTTTCTCGATCACATAGCCCAGGATGAAATATGCGGAGTTGTTGTACGCATATTTCTCGCCGGGCGCGAACGTCATGGGTTCGTCCTTGAAGAAATCGATCATCTCTTGCGGGGTGAAGTCGCGCCGCCATTCCTTCGTCCACTTTTCCAGTTCGGTGTAGCTCTTGATGCCCGAGGTGTGCGTGAGCAGGTGATGGATGCTGATATGATGGCCGTGCGTGGGATAATCCGGCAGGAAGCGCGTGATGTCATCGTCCAGCGAGAGTTTCCCTTCTTCCAGGAGCATGAGGACCGCGACGGCGGTGAATTGCTTGGTGATCGAGCCGATCTCGAAGACGTTGTCCGTCTTCATCGGCGTGCCGAGTTCGACATTGGCGAGGCCGATGGCTTTTTGGTAGAGGATCTCGCCTTTCCGCGCGACCAGCACGGTCGCACCGGGTTTGTCGGGGGCAAATGCCGTGGAGAGGAGTTTGTCAAACTGCGCGATGAGCTCCTTGTTGTCCGGCGTGCCGGCGGCTAACTGGAAAACGGTTATTACGCTAACGAGAAAGGTGGACAGTCGGATCATTGAATTTGTTTGTGGTGGTTGATCTTACGTCATGAAGCTACGATCTATGCGGCGATCGGGCGCAAAGATCTCGACCGGCAGGCCGATACGAAGGACGAATGCGTATTTGACGAGAAAATTGAGTGGCAGGCATCAGCCGAGCTTGCCGATCATCTCGGCGGTCAGCGTATCCGCGCTGGCCCCATATCCGTTGACGAGTAATCCCTTGATGCCGAATCGCTCGGAGGAGATGGCATACAGGATACTCTCGTCGTCGGGATCGGAAGGCCCGAAGAAGCGGAACACCTGGTCCACGTCGAACTCATGCGGATAGAGCCGCAGCGTGGCGTCGCGGCAGTCGATGCAATCGCTGCGGAGATCGAAGTCCTCGGTGTATCCCTCAGTCTTGAGCTGGCGGATGGCGTCCACGAGGTTATCAAACGGATTTGGATTTTGCATGGCCGTTATCGGTTGATGGATGATTTCATTCGTTCAGGAGCACGGACTGGATGGACTGCAACAGTGGGAAAACGACACGGCCTTTCTCGATCGTCAGTTCGATCGCGCCGGTGTTGAATTTACCCATGTCGAGCATCGCCGGGTCCGCAATGCAATCGCCCTTGCGGCATTCAAAGGAAATGATGGCGCGGGGCGGACATACATCCGCGCAGCCCGGCTCTTCCGGTCGTTCCTCCTTACGGAGGCGAACCTCCCTGAGGTTGAGATAAACACGGCCGGTCGATGCCGCTCCCGTATTCAGCTTGAGATCGCCGTCCCGGTCGATCTCGATATATTCCTTGTCGTTGCCAAACGCCGCCTTCAGCGCGGCGATATCGGCGGTGAGCTGGTCACGGTACAGGTCAAGATCCCCATCAGGCTGTTCGGTCACTGTCGCGCCGGTGGTGTCCGGTTGAAGCAGTTGTTTCAGCGAGTCGTTTTCCATGCGCAACGCCTCGATTTCGTCGCGCTGTCCTGGCTTACAACCCGCACACAAACAGAGTGCGATCGACATAAAAGGCAGGAAGGCCCGCAAGGATACCGATGTCACGGCAGGAATACATGAAGCAGGTATGCGCATAGCGATGATTTCAATACTCGATTTTATCTTCTTTGTTCATCCAGGCCCTGAACACGTCGAGCGCCTTTTCGCGCTCGAGACTTGCCATCGGGATGCTGCGCGCGGCGACCGGGAGGTCGATCTCGCGGTAGATGAACGCGTCGTCAAAGCCGATCCCCGCCGCATCCTCCCGCGTGCAGGCATAGAAGACGCGGTCCGGCCGCGCCCAGTAGATCGCGCCGAGACACATGGGGCAAGGCTCGCAGGATGTATACAGCGTGCATCCGTCCAATTGGAAACTGCCCAGGTGCCGGCACGCCTCGCGGATCGCCACCACTTCCGCATGCGCAGTCGGGTCGTTAGTCGACGTGACCTCGTTGTACCCGCGGCCGATGATCTCGCCGTCCTTCACGATCACGCAGCCGAACGGTCCGCCGGCGTTGGCGCGCATGCCTGCTTCGGCGAGGCGGATGGCTTCCTCCATGTGGACGAGGTGCGATGAGGGGTTATTCATGTTGGTTTAGAGAGTTTAGAAGGTTTAGAGGGTTTAGAATGGATTTTCTTCCGGGTTTGGAAGTTCTTCATTATTGGCGTTTTGTTGTCCGAAAGTTTCGCTTTCGGACAGACGTGTGCCGGACCTTAAGTCCGGCACAACCGAACACTTTACTTTTTAGCTTTTCCTTTTTAGCTTTTAGCTTTCTCCATTTTTTGGGCGATCACCAGGCTCAATATCGCAAATGCGGTAAACAGGAAGAACCCGCTTTGCAGCGCGGACTGGTTGGTCGCGACGATATCCACGGTGCGTGTGATGCGCTCGAGCTGGCGGAGTTGCTCGGACAGGATACCGGTGAAGCCGATGTACGACATGAAGATGGCGACGACCATCACGTCCGCCATCGACCACTTTCCGGTGCGGAAAACGAGGAAGCCCACGAATCCATTTTGCTTGAGTGCCGGCCGGTAGACGCAAATGAGGGAGGCAAGCAACTTGGCCGTCGGGAAGATCACGCTGAACAACAGCACGAGGGCGCCCACGGCCATGATGTCGAACTTTCCCTGGCTCAACATGACGGCCACGACCTCGAGGATGCTTTTGCTGCGGTAATACAATACCTGGTCCGTGAAGGACACCGCTTCGCCCAACAGGGTTAGCTTCATCTCCGTCAGGCGGGCGTCGATCTCGATCATTGGGAGCAGCAGTCCGCAAAGGAGGAGGGCGAATGCTGTCGCGATAGCGACCGTCAGTTCGAATGTCGAGAGTGAGCGCGCCATGAGCAGGATGAACCCAAGTGTGGCGGCCAGGGACAGCATGATGACCAGCCGGCCCTGCAATTCGCCGTTCATCGCCTCGACCGAGGCGGACAAGTTGGGTTTCGCCTCGGCAACCGAATCGAGATCGTACCGGGCGAGGATCTCATCCCGGTGGGTGTAGTCCGTGGCGGAGAAGGTCTTGTCCGTGTATTCGTCGAGCTTGTCGAGGAGGAAGCCCTTGATCTTGCCGCGGTTCTCCTTCTCGGCCAGGAAGTCGAGGATCTGTTCGGTGAATACGGGAACGTCCTTCTTCATCTGGTCGAACGTACCGGTCAGCCAGGCTACGCTGCTTTGCACGATGCCGAGCAGGGAACTGGATTTTTCGGTGTAGAACCGGTTCTCGAAATCCGAGATCGTCTTCGTGAGGAAGGCCTCGATCTTCACGCGCGCATCCTCGCGCTGGGCCGGCGAGAAGTCGAGCTCGTTGATCTTCTTCTCAAGGATGGTCGCCAGGATGGTCTTCCATTCATCCACGTTGAAGAGCCCGTATTTGATCCCCGACAGTTCAACGAGGTCCGCCTTCTCCTGTTTTCGACGGTTGTCGATCGTGAACGTGCCGACGGCCATGAACGCGATCACGGCAAACAGGATGAGGATGAGCAGGGGCCGGGCGAACTTCATCATCGATAATTAAACGGCGCCGCCTTCCGAAACGTATTTCAGGCCGACCAGCGAGAGGATCAAGGTGGTCATGAAAAACAAGCGCCAGAACGTCGCAGGTTCCTTGAAGACCAGGATGCCGACAACGACGACGCCTACGGCGCCGAGTCCGGTCCAGACGGCATAGGCTGTGCCCAACGGGATCACCGCTGCCGCCTTGTAGAGCAACAGGATGCTGAGGCACAGCGATACGGCGAAGCCGGCAAACCAGCCGGCCAGGGCGACGCCTTCGGCGTGGCGGAGCTTGCCAAGGCAGAGGGCGAACAAGACTTCGAATCCGCCGGCGGCGACCAAGGTGATCCAGTGCATGATGCTTCGCGGTGTTGATTGCGCTAAAAGTAGGCACATTGCACGGGATGCCGTCGGCGGACGCCCCCATGGCCCGCGTGGCGTTCCTTACCTTTGCACCCTAAAGCACACGACATGTCACTCGAAGCGACCATCAACGAGGATCTCAAGACGGCGATGAAGGCCAAGGACCAGGTCGCCCTGCGCGGCATCCGGGCCATCAAGTCCGCGATCATGCTGTTCAACACCTCCGGCACCGGCGAGACGCTCACCTCCGAGAAGGAGATCGCGCTGTTGCAAAAACTCGTCAAGCAGCGCCAGGATTCGCTCGACATCTACGAGAAGCAAGGCCGGGAAGACCTGGCTGTGGTCGAGCGCGAGGAGATCGACGTGATCCGCCGCTATTTGCCGAAGCAATTGACGGCCGACGAACTGGAAGCGGCCGTTCGGGAGATCATGGCGAACGTGGGTGCGACCTCGATGAAGGACATGGGCCGCGTCATGGGCGAGGCCTCGAAGGCGTTCGCCGGCCAGGCTGACGGCAAGGACATCGCCGCGACGGTCAAGAAGCTGCTCGGGTAATCCCGCAGTCTGTATTCGCGTTATTTCCCTAACAAACATCATCCGCGTTGTCCCGGATCCTCGTCCTGATCACGATACTCGCGCTGGCGACAGGCGTTGCGCTCAACGCGCAACAGGCGTACGCGCCGCCGAAAATTCCGGCCAAGGCGCAAAAGGACCTCGAGACCGCCATGCTGCGCATCGGCGGCGGCCAGGCTGCTGCGGGTATTGCCGACCTCGGGGAACTCATCCATCGCTATCCCACCTGGCTGGAGCCGCGCGCAGCACTGGCCCGCACGCAGTATGAGCAAGGGAAGAAGGACGCGGCGATCCAAACGATTGAAGCCTCCCTTTCCGTCGATACATTGTCCCAGCTCGATTTGCTATACACGCTGGGCCGACTCTACCAGGAGACCAGTCAATGGGACAACGCGGGTGCCTGCTATGCGGCTGTTGCACGGATGGGTATCCATGTGCCCGGCCTGGCCGGAAAGGCGGCCGCGAGCCTCAAGGAATTGGAGTCTAAGCGGGCATTGACCACAAGCAACTACAACCTCGAGCTTATCCCGATGCCTGCAGCGATCAACACGGTTGCCCACGAAGCCCTCGGCCGCTGGACACTCGATGCGCGGCAGTTCATCTTCACGCGCAAGGAAGGAGAGCAGGAAGATATCTACCTGGCCACGCTGGATTCGATGGGCCAGCCCGTCAAGGTAGAATCGTGGACATGGAACACGGCGATGAACGAAGGGGCGCACGCCATATCGCCGGACGGCACGTATCTGATCTTCACCGCCTGTAACATGCCGGACGGGCGGGGCAGTTGTGATCTCTACATGGCCGTGCGCCGCGGCGAGCACTGGGCGCAGCCGCGCAACATGGGTGCGCCGATCAATGGTCCCTCGTGGGAGGGCCAGCCGTGCTTCGGCCTCGACGGGCAAACGCTGTTCTTCAGCAGCAGCCAGCCGGGCGGTTACGGCGGCCGCGACATCTGGTACACGACCAAGCGTGGGCCGGGCAAGTGGACCGTGCCGGTCAATGCCGGGCCGTCGATCAACACCGCCGAGGATGAAGAGAGTCCGTTCGCGCATTTTGATGGGCGGACGCTGTACTTCATGCGCAACGCCAAGGAGGGTCTGGGCGGGTACGACCTGTACGTCGCCCGAATGGGGATTGACGGCAAGTGGATGAAGGCGGAGAACATGGGTGCGCCGATCAATTCCGGTGCGGATGAGGGAGCGCTGTCCCTTCACCCGGACGGCGAGCGGGCGGTCATCACGCGATTGACAGAAGACCGGAAGAACGACCTCTTCATCTTTACGCTTCCGATGAAGTGGCGGGCCGCGCCGGCACAGGCCCTGCACGTCGCGCTGTCCGATGCGCACACGGGCAAGCCCATCCAGGGGCGCGTGGAGCTCTTCGAGATCATCGACTACGATACCGTGCGCCTCTCCCAGCCGGCGGACGAGCAAGGCAAACTCACCCTCATGCTCATGCGGGACAGCGAATACGGACTCATCGCGTTGGCCGACGGTTATTACCCGCGGTCGATCAGCCTGCCGGCCAGCGACGCGGCCGACCGGCCATTGGCGATACGCCTCGAGCCCATGACCTCGACGACAGCAACGCTGGTCTTCGAGAATATCCTGTTTGAAAGCGGTTCAGCGAAACTCCTGCCGGCCGCCGGGCCCGAGCTGGAGCAACTTCACAAGTTGCTAAGCGAACATCCGGGCTATCACGCCGAGATCCGCGGACATACGGACGACGTGGGCGACGTCGCGGACAACCAGCTCCTGAGCGAGGCGCGGGCCAAGGCCGTGCGTGACGACCTGGTCAGGCGCGGCATTGATCCGGTACGGCTGACCACCATTGGTTTTGGCGAGGCGCAACCTGTTGCGGACAACAAGACCTCGGAGGGCCGGCGAAAGAATCGAAGGACGGAAGTGTTGCTCACCGCCGGCAAGCCGTGATGACAATGCCCCAGGGCGCGTAAGGGGCGTTCGAAAAGCCCTGGCAAACAACGGGTCGACGGTCGGAGACCAGGTCCAATTTTTTTATTATATTGAAGCTTCAAGGCGTCAAAACCCGCCGGGATTTTCCCGCGATATACGGCGCCAATCAGGGCAATGAGATCACACCATCATGCTGCCCTCCGCATCCTTCCGGCGGTCCTACGTTCGAAGGATCCTTTCCTCAGCCATTTGGCCGATTACCCGCATACTGCCATCAGGCCAAGCATTATCCTGTTCCCGGCATGCCGATTGGCAAAATCGGTCGCATTGTTCATCACCCACCCAAAACTTTATTTACCATGATGCGTCGTGTATTCCCCATCCCGCTCTTCTTGATCGCAATGGTCCTGTCCACCACGCCGTCCACCAGTCAATCCTTGTTGGAGCCATTGACCGGCTCGCCAGGACGTGCAGCCCCCCTGACGCCACAGCAGGTGGAGCAAGTCAAAAAGGAACAGGCAGAAATGGCGGCTAAGCACAAGGCTGCCGCGAAATCGCTCTCCGAACAGCTTTCCGGGATCGAGGATATCGTCCTGGGGAAGTCCGGAAAGAACGCCGACGCCATCCGGCGCGATCTGGACAAGGACGCAACGCTCAAGGAAATTGTCAGTCGATTGAGCGGTTCACGAGACGACCTGAAGGTCCTGGGTGAAATTCGGCGTGCCCTCGATGCATCAACCGGTGATGACCCGCTCAGGATCCTTCAGGAGTCCTTCAGGAAGATGCAGGCAGATCCCAATGTGCCACCGGCGATAAAAAACAGACAAGCCGATTTGATGCGCCGGCTCTGGCAGTATGCCCGCCGGACCCAGGTCACGATCCTGTCGGCGAAAGGCACAGGCCGCACCACCGGACATGTCGCAACCCTCAGCGTGACGAATGACTCCCAGCACTATATCGAGACGGCACCTCAAACAGTCTATATCCCATCTGATGGTCGGTATCAATCGTATGTGGGGCGGATCCCGGAATCGTTGATACCGCCGGGCACCAGTACAATACCTGTTGATGGATACTGTTCGGATGTACATGCGCCGCCGGTAACCAATGGATCGCCAATGCCACCTGTATCCTACTGGATCCCGGTGGGCACTCCCATGGCAACCACCGGGGAGGAGGGTGTGCCGCTGATCACGACCGAGCCCTTGCCGCCCTTTACACCGAATGACATTCCGTCCATCACGACGAGTTCGTCTTTCAAGCCGGCTCCTCCCGGATCGACCGGGGACATCATCATCACCTGGCCCGGTTCGGGGACGCCCATTGGCGGGACGTTGGATCCAAAGCCATCGCCGGAGGTCTTTGCCCCTGTGGTCGTTACGGCATTGGAACACATCGAGGAAGCTGCAGGCAGGATTCTCCAGTCCGATATCTTTCCAACGCCTTTTTCGGGCGATCCGCCGCGAGAGGACAGTTCGGTCATCCAGCAAACATTCTGGATCTATACGGCGGGACTGACCGGCGAGCCATATGAAAAGGATGATTTTACCGGCAAGGTGTACACGCAATATGAAGAGCGGACAAACACCAAGGTCGAGGCGTTGCCGGAAGAAGACCAGGAAAAACTGGAGACGGGCGTTGACCAGTTCTGGGATGCCTTCACAGCCGTCGGCGTGGAGGCCAAGGTCCTGGGCAGTGACAGTCCGGGCATTGAATTCGATCCCAACGTGCTGGCAACCGTGTCGCCCCAATGTGATTGCGACAGCATTTCCTTCACATTAAAAGTGTTCAAGGGACGGGAGGAAGTATATTCCGGAAGACACTCCTCACGGAAGAATCCGCGTATCGCCATCGAGGGATTCACGTTTGGTGATGCCTTCACGG
>CAYMLN010000064.1:0-9047 GCA_964391045.1 uncultured Saprospiraceae bacterium | reverse complement strand
CGACGATTTCATACACAGCTTCAGGACAGGGCGCCACGGCGGAATTCGTCGTGTAGGTAAACCGGTACATGCCGGCGGTTACGTTCGTGAAATCAAGCGCGGTGAACGGTCCCGTAGCCCCGGACATATCCGTATCGACCCAGGTGCCGTTGATGTCGCCGGCGAGGATGAGGCCGTAGAGATCGAGCACCGAACCGCCGGCGCTTGTATTGCAGACGGTCGCCCCGGGTTGCAGGGTTGCCGACGGCGGCTGGATCTCCACCACAGTTACTTGTGCTGTTCCGGAACACCCTTGCCCGTCGGATACGCTCACCGTATAGATTCCGGCAGTGGATACCGTCAGGGTCTGCATGGCAGACCCGTCGGACCATGCATACGTCGCGAATCCGGCGCCTGCGTCCAGCAGCGTCGTGCCGCCTGCACAGAACGCAGGAAGACCGGTGATCACGGGCGAGAGCGAGGTACTCTCGGTCACAGTCACCATGGCCGATCCGGCGCACCCGCGGCTGTCCATGACGTCCACCGAATAGCTGCCCGGTGATGTTACTGTCAGGGTCTGCGCAGTGGAGCCGTCACTCCACAGATAAGCTGCATACCCGGATCCCGCATTGAGAATCGTGGACCCGCCGATGCAATAAGTCGTGGACCCGGTGATCGTGACGACGGGCAGCTGATGTGCAGTGGCGACAACTGCCACTGTGCCCGTGCATCCCTGTGCGTCGGTAACGGTCAGGCCATATGTCCCGGTGGCCGTTACGGAGATCGATTGCGTCGTCTCACCGGTTGACCATGCATATGCGGCATAGCCCGGTCCGGCATCCAGCGAAGTAGCCGATCCCGCGCAAAAATCAGCTGTGCCCGAAATGACCGGGACGAGCGCGGACAGTTGCGTAACCGTCAGCGTATCTGCGCCGGAACAGCCATTGGCATCCGTGACCGTCACGGCGTATGCACCCGTTGCGGAAGCGACCAGGGTCTGCCCCGCACTGCCGTCGCTCCAGGCGTAGATGGCATAGCCTGCGCCCCCGTCAAGCACCGTTGACGTGCCCGCGCAGATTGTATCCTGCCCGGCGATCGCGGGTTGCGGCGCGGGATACACGATGACGTCCGTCGTGGCCGGCAGGGAGAGGCAACCGTCCACGCTGACGATGAGTTGATAGGTGCCCGGATCCGTGGCGTTTGCCGGATTCTGGTCGGCTGACTGGTATCCGTTAGGCCCCGTCCATGCATACGCGATGACGCCGCCGGATGCCGATGTCGTTCCCGTCAGCACGATGGCCTCACCCGCGCAATAGGGACCCGTGTTCGCGGGCACCGCATCGGGGGGTGTGCCGAAGATCACCTCGGTCTGGGCATTGACCGACGGACAAGTGCCATTGGTCACGGTCAGCGTATAGATGCCCGGTTCTGTCGCGTCGGTTGGATTCTGCGCACTTGAGGTATACCCGTTCGGTCCCGACCAGGCGAATGCGACATTCGGACCCGTGGCATTGGACGAGCCGAACAGCTCGATCGTCTCGCCGTTGCAGTACGGGCCGCTGTTGGTGGCTTGCGCCTCTGGCGCCTCGAGCACGGCGACCACGGTCGTGGCCGGCATCGACGGGCAGCCGTCGACCGTCACTTCGAGGATATAGGTGCCGCCGGCCGTTGCGTCGGTAGGATTCTGTACGTTCGACACATATCCATTAGGACCGGTCCACGCATAGGTAATCACACTGCCCGTGCCGTCGGTATTGCCGAAAAGCAGGATCGGCTGGCTATCGCAGACAGGACCGTTGTTGTCCGGCTCCGCGACGGGCATCGGGATGATGGTGATTGTGAAGGCATCTGAGCCTGCACACCCGTTGCCGTCGACATAGGTGTAGGTCACCCCATAGGTTCCCGGTGCGATCATGACCGGGTAAAGCTCACCGGACGGGTCGATGACATTGCCGTCCCACTCGCCGCCCGGCGGCGTGGCCGTCATGGTGAAGATGGGCAGCGTCGCACAGATGGGTCCGGGGTCAATGATCTCGACGGTCGGGTTGGGATGGCTCATGACCATCGTCGACGTCGAGTTGCTGCATCCGTTGGCATCCGTGACCGTCACGGTGTGAATACCGGACAGCGTGGCGTCATACGTGTTATCGCTCCCGGGTCCGGAGGGTGTAGTCCACGCGTAGGTGAATCCGCCGGCGCCACCGCTGCCCTGGGCCGTCAGCAGCACGCTGCCTTCGTCGTCGCAAAACTGCGCCGGGTCCGGATCGATGGCAATGTCGGGCAGGTCGTAGACTTCGATATCGAGGTATTCCGTGACCGAACAATCATTGGCGTCCTCGTAGGTATACGATACCGTGTGGATCCCCGGGCCATTGAGCATGGGGTTGAAGGAATTGCCGGTCGCGGCGCCGCCCCACGTGCCGCCTGTCGGTGTGGCCGTCAGGGTATGGGGAGGATCGTTGGCGCAGAGCGGATCGACGGGCGTGATCGTCACCACGGGGAGGGGATGCACGACAAGGTTGAGTTCGTCAATGCCGGTGCAGGTATCCTCGACAACGGTGAGGGTATAGGTGATGGTCCCGGAAAACCCGGGCGGGAGATCGATCGTCGGATTGGGACTGTTTGGATCGTTAAGGAAGGCGGTGCCGCCGTTGGTTCCCGACCAGGAATACGTTTCGCCGCCGTGGTTGCCGCTGGCGCTGCCGTTGAGCTGGATGCCCGTGTCGTCCGTACACGCGGAGATATCCGCGCCGGCGATCGCCGACAGGGCGCACGGGGGCGAGGCATTGCAGTTGAGATACTGCGCGGCCGTACCCGTCCAGCTGAGGATAAAACCATTGTTTGTGCCCTGCCAGTTGTCGACCAGGAGGTAGAAGCCCTGGCCCGGCTGCACGACCAGCGTCATGACGAAGCCGTCGCCGGTGCCCGGACCCTCCGTGACGTCGGTGGTGCCCATACCCATGCCCGTCTCCGGACAAAAGCCGCATTGCGCGCTGGAGGATGAGCAGCGGATCGGGGCGCCAAGGTCGCCACAGTTGGCGTTGGGTCCAAACAGGGCCCAGTCATAGTCTTCCCCCAGCCCGCCGAGCGGAGAGATGGTGAAACCCAGGACGAGGTTGGGCGGCGCGTTGGGATCGATCTGGAAATAATACCAGGCCGAGTTTTGCTCGAGCGCGACAATACATCCGGGGATGTTGTCCGGATCGGCAAAATCATCCATGCCCGGCCCCATGGGGTTGAATCCGATCGATTCATTGCTGCACAAGACCACGGCATCTTCGCAATCATTGATCTGCGCTATCCCGGAAGGGGTCGACAGCCAGAAGATCGCCGCGAGGGCAAGGACGAATGGTTTCATGAACGTGGATAAAGGAGATCAACAGCCCCGGATAGCTCCGGCATTCACCGGTCCGGGATGCTCAAAATAATGCATATCTGCGAATCGCCGGGCCGGCAAGGCTTCACCGGACCATTAGGAGGCCGGCTATGCCGGCCGCAAGGACGACCCCGTAGCCGATCGCAAGTCGGCGACGCAGGCCCGGGCTCCCGGCAAAGAAAGCGATCATGAACTTGACCACCGTATTGACCATCACGGCGATCAGGATGGCGTTCCGCGCCACCTGGACCGGAATCGAGAGGGATGACGTCTTCGACAGGGAGATCGTGATGGCGTCGACATCGGTCAGGCCCGCAAGGCCGCTGGTCACCAGGATCCCCCCTTTCCCCCAATAGGCATCGGCATAGGGGATGATCACGACGATGGCCGAGTATAACAGGGCAAAGAAGAACGCCTGTGTCAATTCCAAGGGCTTGCCCAGCGGGATCCGGGTCTTATCATTGCCCGCGATGTCGTTTTGCCGGTAGGCCAGCCACGCCATGACCGCGGCAAATGCCAGCATCAGGGTGACCGGCAGGATCAGTGCGGCGAGGATGTCCTTATTGAAGAGGAAAACCCACAGGAGGACGCGCCCGATCATGATCGCCGAAGCCGCCAGGATGGCCGAAGCGTAGAGTGAATCCGGTGAGGCCGGCGTACGGCTCTTGCGGGAAAGCACCCAGGTAACCAATGTGCTGGAGACCAATCCGCCGATGATCCCGGTCAGCAGCGTCCCCCTGCCCGCCCCAAAGACGCGCATCAGGGTGTAGCCCACAAAGCCGAGTCCGGAGATCATCAGGACGACCAGGCCGATCTCGCGCGGGTTGAGCGTGCCGTACGGACCGTAGTTGTCGTCTGGGAGGAACGGGAATATGAGCAGAGCCATGACGACAAAGCGGAGCAGGGCATACATCTCGTCCGTCGTGATCTGCCCGACGACGAAATGAAGCTTCAGCTTAGCCGACAGGATGAGCAGCAGGATGACGGTGACCATGAGCACCTCCTGGATATGGCCGAGGAACGTGGCTGCCCCAAGCATCAGGACGAGGATGGCCGCCAGCTCGGAGGTGCCTCCGATATCGCCCAATTTGGCTGTGATCCAGTAGGACATGGCGATCAGGGCCATGGCTCCGATGAGGATCGCCACAAAGATCCAGGGCGAAAACAAGACATGCAGGGCCGCACCGGCAAAGCCGGTCAGGGAAAGGAGCACGAACGTGCGGATGCCCGCGAAGATCTGCTCGCCGGAACGCATCGCGGCGTATTCCCGCTCCAGGCCGATCAGCAGGCCGATACCCGCCGCCACCAGCAGTCGGATGGCAAAATCCAACTGGCTGACCTCAAGATCCGCCGTTCGTATGAGGTAGGAGTCCATAATGGGTCGCCGCCCGGAAGTCTGTTGCGAATGTCATGCCACTTCGCGACTGACAATCGTCGTTTATTAAAGTTACGCCGAAAAGCGATGCGCCCCTGGCCTCAGGATAGCGGCCGGCACGGGCTCAGGCGACCTCCAGAGCAAGCCGCATCATGTTCACATTGGCCGACTCCCGGTCCGCGGCGGTCTGCGCCTCCTGGGTGACGATGTTGTCACTTACGGAAAGGATCGTGAGCGCCTCGATACCGTTGCGCATGGCCAGCGCATAGAGCATGCTGGTCTCCATCTCCACCGCGAGGAGGCCCTGCTGTTGCCAACCGCGCCACCGGTCCTCGTCGTCGCTGTAGAACATGTCCGTGCTAAAGATCGGCCCATCGAGGACGGGGATGTCGAGCTGCCCGGCGACGGCACGCGTGTGCTCGAGCAGGCGGCCCGGCGCGACAGCCGGGACATGCCTGTCGGGATAAAAGAGGAGGTGCGTCGCCGAATCGGTATACGCCGCCGAGGCAAAGACCAGCTGATCCAGCGGGATTCCGGGTTGTAGCGCACCGCACGTCCCGATCCGGATGATCCGCTCCACGCCAAAGTCGTGGATCAGTTCATGCACATAGATCGCCGTCGAGGGAATGCCGATGCCGGTCCCCTGCACGGATACGCGCTTGCCGGCGTAATAGCCCGTGAACCCGAGCATGCCGCGAACCTCATTGTAACAGACAATATCATCGAGCATATGCTCGGCGACGTATTTCGCCCGCAGCGGATCGCCTGCGATCAGGACGGTGGTGGCAACTTCGCCGGAGGCGGCGCCGATATGCGTGCTCATGGCCGCTTCATTTTTCGTGAAAGTACGGTATCCATCGGATCAAAGACGGGCCTTGCGGATAGCCCTGCAACCCATCGGTATCGAGTCGCAGGTCATGCAGTACAGGGGCGGGTGAAACCTTCGGTACCCGTGTTGGCATACCCCCGCCAAACGGCTCCCTCCTATCGCGGTCCCGACGAACTTCCGATCGAACTGTATGAGTCCTAGACGGTCCTGCCGCTGAACTGCCGTCATCCAAAACAGGCGGGCGGCAAATTGACGTATCTTTTTCGAAAATGAAAAACAACGTGATCCACATGCTCACCCTCATGCACGTCCGGATATCCGGGTTCATGACCCTTCTCCTTTGCCCATTCGTCCTGCGCGCGCAGGTACCCGTGCATGAAGAGCCCTATCACCGGCCCGTGTTTCAGAATGAATTCATCCGCATCCTCGACGTCCAGATCATGCCCGGCGATACCAGCCGGATGCACCGGCATGCAATTCCCTCGGTGTTCATTCACCTCTCGGATACCGACGTCGCCTCCCAGGTGATGGGCGAAGCCTGGGTGCGCGAAAAGGCCGTGACCGGCAAGGCCTGGTATCGTTCGTTCGTCAAGGACACGCTGGTTCACCGCGTAACCGCCCTGGGGCCGAAAGCCTTGCACGTATTCGACATCGAGTTGCTCGCGCCTCCGGAGGGAAAACCCCGGCGCACAAAGCGGCTTCGCTATCCGATCCAGGCCGACTCGCTCGCCGCGACCATCTACACCGTGACGGCGAAGGATCTGAATCGACGTCCGGTCAAGACAAAGGCGCCGCTGGTCATTGTACCTACATCGGGAGACGGCCTGACCTATACCGATCGCGCAACCAACCAATATTCCACGCTTCGTGCCGGGAGCTTCCACTACGTCGAGCCCAGGACGGCCTTTTACCTGACCGCAAAGGGGAAGACGGATGTGGCGGCGAAGATCGTCCAGGTCAAGTAGGCTGCCATACGGGATGCTGATCCCCGGGCAGGCCCGATATCCGACCATACGGCGTCGTATTTACTTCTTTTACACCCTGTCGAAACACCTTAGCCCGGATGAGCGTTTTGACATCAAATGCTCGTCGTGCCCCGAATCATCTTCACCCTGCTGGCGGCCCTGCTTATGTTCGGGTCTGGCCACGGCCAGGCTGATGCGCTGCTCGGCACATGGGAATCCGCCGAGAAGGACGGGCACATGGCGTTTTACAAGAACGGCTCCACCTACGCGGCCCGCCTCATTTGGGGCATCCACATCACCGAGGCCGACCGCAAGACCTCGAAGAAGGATTCAAAGAATCCTGACCCCGCCCTTCGGTCAAGAAACATCGTGGGCATCACCTACATCACCGGACTCCAATACAAGGATGGCGTGTATGCCGGCGGACGCATCTACAACCCGCTTGACGGCAACACCTACGATTGCAAGGTCACGCTGGAAAACGGCGACGTGCATCTCCGCGCCTACATGGGCCTGCCCATCCTGGGAGAGACGCGGATCTGGAAACGCCTGAAATAACTAATGATGGCGTTGGTTGTCCGGAAGTTGTGCTTCCGGACACAGGGATGTGCCCGACCGCAAGTCGGGCACAACAACGACAGTCGTCTCCTCTGCTCTATGCTCTATGCTCTATGCCCTCTGCCTGTTCGACCGATAACTGGCCGCATAGCACCTCGCGATCATCCGGGCCAGGGGACGCGGCCAGAAGCGCCTGAACATCCGCAGGTCCTCCGACTGCCGGAGGTTGCGCTTTAGCCCTTCCGTCGTGGCCGATCCGGAATGTATGCGATGCTTCATCAACACCTTCTTCACGTACACGAAACGCCCGTCCATATCGGCCATCCGGCTCCAGGCGTCCCAATCCATGTTGATCGAAAAGTCACCTGAAAACCGAAACCCGGACAACCTGTCGAGGTTATACAAGACGCCGGGCGCCGGGATCGGCGATCCAAACGCGATTACCCCCTTTTTACGAAATGACGTTCGGACATTGTCCGTAAACGGCATCGCCGCGAAAAGCATGAGCTTCTTGATGCGCAACATCAGGGTGCCGGAGCGGTCCCGGCCGTCGACCAGCTCGATATAGTCCGGAAAAGCGATCAGCGTATCCGGATGGCTTCCGGCGGCAACCAGGCACTCGGCGGTGTATGCGGGCAGGTAAATATCATCCTGGTGGGCGAGCGTGACATATGTCGTTTCCGCACACTGCAGGCCGAAATTCCAGTCATGCGCGATGCCCCGGCCGCCCTCCGTGACGAACAGGTCAACGCCATGGCTGGTCGCCGCATCGCGAATAAATTCCGACGGCGTCGACGTGGCGATACAGATCCGGCTCTTCACGGTTTGGCTGAGCAGCGAATCGAGACACGCAGCGAGATGAGTGGAATCGCCGTAGGCGAGGACGACGAAGGTGTGGTCAGGCCAAAGCTTATTACTTCCTTTTTGCGACAAGGTTATTTGGTTTCAATGGAACACTCGTACATGTACAAGTCGGCAAAACCTGGACTGATGAGCGTGAAGATCCGGCCAAGTACCTTATCCAAAAACACCAGCAGACCATTTCTCTCCTTTGGGACAAAAACGGGATAAATCCGGACAATCTTAATGCCGTGCCGCCGCAGGATCACTTTCATGCATTCCGTCGTGAACAGGCAGGTATGATGGTCCGTATAAAGCTCACGCCGCAGCAATGTGGCCAGAAAATTGAGGTATCCGCAGGGATTTGGTGTCATGATCAGAATCTTGACGGAAGGCGAAAAGTGCGTCACGATCCCTTCAAGCATTTGGCCCACGTTGTTCAGGTGCTCGATCAGGTCAGGAATGAGGAGAACCTGATAGTCCTTAAGCGTTCCAAGGTCAAGCTGGAATGAGTCCGGTCGCTCCACATCGCCATAAACAACATTCCGTATGTCATGCTTCTCTGCGAGTACGTCAATTAGTTCCTGGTTGATATCAATTCCAACACACCTGGATGAAGCTTGGCTAACAACCTTATGGAGGTAATACCCCTTAACCAGCTTCGCCTCGATAAGCGAAAGGTCATCATCCACACATCCATAGTGAACAACGGATTTTCCTGTGATCAACCGAAGAATCAGGTCGTGCTTGATATGAATTTTGTTGCCCAGGAAGTTGATCTTCTTCAGTGCCATGCTGAATCATGATTATATTGTCCTTGCTCCCGAATACAAATCATCTCCTTGGATAATTGATCATGTCATACTGCACGGCCGAAAGCAGCAACTGGAATCCCAGCATGATGAGCAGTACGGGAATGACCACTGTTCCCGTCGGCGCGGGGACATGACTAGTCGCATATTGGACATACTTCACCAGTCCGAAGATGCCTCCAAAAAGAAAGAGGGGAAGGCCGAACAGGATGTATAGGGACGCGATGTTGAAGTCGAAAAGAAAATACCGCAGGACGATCCGCTAGAGGAAGGCCGTGAACAGCAAGTGTGGAAACACCAACAAGGTCCGGCT
>CAYMLN010000063.1:0-9106 GCA_964391045.1 uncultured Saprospiraceae bacterium | reverse complement strand
GAACAACCATTTCTCCGCAACAGGGTCATACACGGCGAGCCCCGTATGGCATTCATCCGCGAGGCCGATTTCCTTCCAGGCCTTTTCCAGTCCATGCTCTCCGCCGCCGGACATTCGCGATGAGGTCCCGCAGGCAGTGAGCAGCCCCGCGAGGCCAAGGCATATCCATCGAACGGAGAGCGCCCTCCCGATGGAGCGAATGTTCCGCCATTTTGCGTCGGCTTGCATATGGGGCATGGTCATATTGTCCTGCAAGTTCAGCATTCCTGCCAATTCGGCAAGATATCGCGCAGGGAACGGCATTTGCACGGGCTTCGGCAAACGGTATCAACATGAACTTCCAGCAAGAGGTCCTCGATCGGAGCCATACCCTTCCTGTCCTTGTCGACTTCTAGGCGCCCTGGTGCGGCCCGTGCCGCGTGCTGGGCCCCGTCCTGGACGAACTGGCCGGCGAGCAGTCAGGCCAATGGGTCCTCGTTAAGGTGAACACCGAAGACGAACAAGCGCTGGCGCTCAAGTACCATGTGATGAGTATCCCCAACGTCAAGCTCTTCTATCGCGGAGAGGTGATCGATGGCTTCACGGGCACATTGCCGAAGGCCTCGATCGCGGACTGGCTCCGGAAGACCTTGCCCTCGCCAGGCATCCTGGCCCTGGATCGAATGCTCGACGAACGGCACGAACCGACGCCGGATGAGCTGGAAGCATTGCTGGCGCATTATCCGGAGGAGGCGGCCATCCGAGTCGCACTGGCAGAGTTACGGTTATGGGTTGATCCGAAGGGGGCGATGGACTATCTCACGCCGATCAAGGAGGGACATCCCTATTATGCGAAGGCCCGGACGCTCGCCGACATCGGCGACTTCCTCGTGATGGAGGATGAGGATCCCGCCCTGACGGACGTCCGGACGCTATTGCGCGGAGCTGAAGTGGAATCGGCCATCCAAAAGGCCATCGAGATCCTTGGCCGGGACCCCAAAGCAGCCGGCGGCCGGCTGGCCCGTGCGATCATCGGGTTGTTCAATACGCTCGGGCACCAGCACCCGCTTTCCAGGGCCTACAGGCGTAAACTGGACATGGTGCTTTGGGCTTGATCGATCGGGGTCAGGCTTTCGGCGAAACGCCCTTTTTTGTCGCCTCGCGGTCATGGCGAACCACCAGGTGGATCCAGATCGACCGGCTGAAGCGCAGGTTCCAGAAGAACATGATGGCCAGGACGCCCAGCAACAGTCCAAAGGTCAGTTCGAATGACAAGCCGAACGCGAATACCGAGAGCAAGGTGAAACCGAGGCTGAAGAATCCGATGAAGATGTACGAGATGAACATGGCCCCGTAATAGAATCCCGGCTCCGGCTCGAATTTCTGCCCGCATACCGGACATTCCTTTTGCATCAACATCGGCTTGCGCCAGTTGAAGGGCGATACATACAACTTGCCGTGGTAGCACCGCGGACACGTCATGTTGAAGATGCTGGACAGTCGCTTGATCATCCCACAAAATTAAGCGGTTATGCCCCGCTGCCGCCCTGTGTAGATGTATCAATTGTTACGTTCCGGCGTGCCGGGAGGGGGCTTGCGGAACCCGATCGACGGTCGCTGGTACTGGGGCAGCGCCTTTTCGCGCGTAAATGAACGCACATCCTCAAACGTGATCAGGTTGGGCTGCGTCTTCGATTCTGCCGGGGCCTTCGCCATGCGAAGGTTCTGGTTGCGGATGACATCCTGGATGACCTGCCGGATCGACCGCGCATTCCCGAAATACTTGTCGCGATAATCGTAGAGCAGGCGGAAGTAGGCCTTGAGGTGGTCCAGCGCTTTCGGCGTGATCCGCATTTCCCGGGCGCCGATCATGTTGATGGCGATCGCGTTGAGTTCATCCGGACTGTAGTCGTCGAACCGGAGGATCCTGTCGAACCGCGAGCTCAGGCCGGGGTTGGCCTTGAGGAACGCTTCCATGTTGTCCGGATACCCTGCCGCGAAGACGAAGAACTCGCCGCGCTTGTCCTCCATTCGCTTGAGGATCGTCTGGATCACTTCGCTGCCGAAATCGTGCATGCTTCCGGCCTGGCCGGTGAGCGCATACGCCTCGTCGATAAAGAGGACGCCGCCCATGGCCTCGTCGATCTTCTCGGCGGTCTTGATCGCCGTCTGTCCGACATAGCCGGCCACGAGGCCTTGCCGGTCCGTCTCCACCATGTGGCCGCGCTCCAGGATGCCCAGCGCCTTGTAGATGCGCGTCAGGATTCGGGCGACGGTTGTCTTGCCTGTCCCCGGGTTTCCGATGAATACCGTGTGCATGTAGAACTGGTTGAGCACACTCCGGCCGGTGTCCTGGTAGTAGCGAACGATGTCGACCATTTCACGGATCTGGACCTTGATCGACTCGAGCCCGGTGAGGCCGTTAAGTTCGGCCAGCGACTGCTCAAGGAGTTTCTCATCCACGGGGATGGCGGGATGCTCGCGCTTGTCGAGCAAGTGGAGCTTGCGGATATCTTCCGCCCGAACGACCGAGAGGTCCTCGTTCGACAGCTCCGCTTGCTGGTCGCCTTGCATGATCCGGAGGCCGAGGGCGATCTTGGCCTTCTCGACCAGGTCATGCACGAATCGGGCGTTGCCGAATGACCGGTCGCGATTGCGATAGGCTTCGACGATGATCTCGTCGACCAACGCGCCGGCTTCGGCCGAGAAACTGATCTCCCTCTCCGTGCAGGCGAAGCGGGCGATTCGTGACAATTCCTGCGGAAGGTAATCGGGAAAGTGATAGTGGATCTTGAACCTCGACTTGAGGCCGGGATTGGAATCGAGGAAATACTTCATTTCCTTGGGGTATCCGGCCACAATGACGGCGAGGTCGCCCGCGCCATTGGACATTTCTTTCACCAGGATCTCGATCACTTCGCGACCGAAGTCCTTCGTGTCGTCGTTGGCGCGCGCGAGGCTGTAGGCCTCGTCGATGAAGAGCACGCCGCCACGGGCCTTCTCGATCGCTTCCTTCGTCTTGGGCGCCGTCTGGCCGATGTAGTCCCCGACGAGGTCGACGCGGTCTACGGCGTGCACATGCCCCTTGCTGAGCAGCCCCATATGCCGGTACAGGCGGCCCATCATGCCGGCCACGGTGGTCTTGCCCGTCCCCGGATTGCCGACGAACACGGAGTGGATGTTGATGTCCTGAAGCTCAAGGAATCCCCGTTCTCGTCGCAGCCGCAGGAATTGCAGGTATTGCGCATGCTCCAGGACCTGGCGCTTGATGTCCTGCAGCCCGATCATGGCATTCAGTTCGGCCATGACTTCCTCGATCGACTGGCTGCCCGGCGAACCCTCGGTAAACCGGGCCGGCTTGTAATCCGGCAGAAGCACTTCGCTCTGCCCTTCGATGAAATCTTCCGCCACTTCAAAAGGGACGACAGCAACGAGCTTGTCCATGAAGACGACCTCGGCCGTGTATCTTCCCTTCCGCCAAGAGCCCTTGACATTCGAGCCCCAGCCGGCCGTGACCTTCACCGTCTCGTCTTCCTTGCGGATGGTCTGCAGCCGCGTCACCTGGCCCTTGAGTTCGCGTGCCTCGTTGTAGAATTTCGTAAAAAGCTCGCATTGCCACGTGTCGTGCGGGACGAGGTTGCGGAAAAGCGCCTCGACATAGATGTAGCGCGTCTCGGCGCTGCTGAACTGCATGTAATAATGCCGGTCGTCTTCCCCGACATCGTCATACTGTCCCTCGTACAGCCGCAGGGACTGCAGATCCATGTAGCGCACCTGCCCGGGCAGGCTGTAATCCCCTTCTTCGATGTAGAAGTACTTGGTGCCGACTTTCTCCCCGTCGATCGAGGCCTCCCAGCAGTAGGGTCCTTTCTTCCAGAATGATCCTTCTTTCTTGTTCCCCCACCCTTCCCGGATATAGACGATGTTGTCGTACTTGCTGACGTTGCGCCGGATCTGCAGGCGGCACAATTCCTTCCCGCCGCGTTTCATGGACAGGCACCGCAGCGTGATGTCCGCGTCCCAGCTCCGCACATCAAAGAGTTTGTTGAAGAAGGAGAGCTCAGCATACACATAGGCAGCCTCGAGCCTGTCATAGACCTGCCTGTATTTTTTCTTATTGTCCGCCAGCCACTCCGTCGACGTGTAGGCCTTCAGTTCCTTGAACTTATACGGCTTCGATTCCGACTGCGATTGATTCGTCTCTTCCATCGCGTTTAAAAATAGCGGATTCATGCACGCGGCGCAACCATTCAGCATTACCGTTCGCGGGGACCGGGCGTTCGTCGGGAGCGAGTATCTTTCGGCATGCCGCGCCTCGCGATTCGATACGCCCGCCATCTCCGGTTGCCCAACCTGGTCATCGTGGGCCTTGTCCAGTGGCTTGTGTATTGGCGGTTGGTCAGCCCGCTGGAGGGTGCACCGGATATTGTGTCGATCATGCTCGTCATCCTGTCGACGATGCTGGTCGGCGGAGCGGGTTTTGTGATCAACGACCTGTACGATGTCCGCACGGACAGCATCAACCGGCCTGAACGGGTTGCCCGCTCGCTTTCAGCCGGACAATTGCGGGCGTTCTATGCCGCCCTCATCATCGTGGGAGGCGTGCTTGCGGCCTGGGCCGGCGCCCGATTGGACCTGCTCCACCTGTGGTGGCTCTATCCCCTGGCTGTACTCGCACTCTGGCTCTACTCCGCGCGGTTGAAATGCATGCCGCTGGCGGGCAACCTGTGGGTCGCGCTCTTCACCGGTGGCGTCGTCCTCCTGGTTGGCCTCCCGGTCATGATCAGGCAACAGACCCCGTGGATCGATGCGTCGCTTTGGACATACGCCAGCTTCGCCGCCATGACCAACTTGTACCGGGAGATCGTGAAGGACCTTGAGGACCTCCCGGGTGACCGGGCCGCCGGCTGTACCACGTTGCCGGTTGCCCGTGGCGCACAGGCGGGCCGCAACGTAGCTTTTACATGCGGTTTCCTGCTGTTTTCCATACTCGTGCGGTGGATGTTTACTTTTCCAGGCAAGCTCGCGTTCCTGCTATCGAGCTTGCCGGCCATCGTCACGGCCACCAGCCTGCTCTTGCTGAATTCAGCGGGTTCGCAAGGAGATTACCGGCTGATTTCGACCCTCATCAAGGTCGTTATGCTGGCCGGAACGGTTATGCTATTTTGGCTTTAGGTAAATTGCCCTGTCATGCTGAAGATTGAATCTCCGGAAGATTATCGAAGGGCCTATGCCCGCAGCCTGAAAGACCCTGACGCCTTCTGGGCCGAAGAGGCGGCCGCATTTGAATGGTTCCGGCCCTGGCGCGCGGTGAGTGCACCCGACATGGAAACAGCCCACAACAAGTGGTTCGTTGACGGGAAGCTGAACATCACGGTCAATGCCCTGGATCGCCATGCCCGCGACCACGGGGACCGCATCGCGTTGTTGTGGGAACCCAATGATCCCGATAAGCCCATCCGATCGTTCACGTACAGCCAGCTCCTTGATGAGGTTTGCCGGGCCGCCAATGCCCTCGTGGCCTGTGGCGTGCACCGCGGCGATCGCGTATGCCTCTATATGCCGATGGTCCCCGAACTCGTGATCGCCGTCCTTGCCTGCGCTCGCATCGGTGCGATCCACAGCGTCGTGTTTGCGGGTTTTTCCGCGCATGCCCTGGCCGATCGCCTGCGGGACGCGGGGTGCAGCCTGGTGATCACGGCCGACTTCAACGACCGCGGCCCGAAGCACATTCCGGTCAAGGCCGTCGTTGACGAGGCCATCAACCTGGAGGGTCGATACGTCCGACACGTGCTCGTCTTCCGCAATACAGGCGGCCATGTGCCGATCGAGGCGGATCGCGACCTGTGGTGGCACGAACTGGTCCCCCACCAGCCGACGTCCTGCCCGCCGGCCATCATGGACAGCGAAGACCCGCTGTTCATCCTCTACACGTCCGGCTCCACCGGCAAGCCGAAGGGCGTGGTGCACAGCATCGGCGGATACATGGTCTATACGGCCTTCACGTTCCGCCATGCGTTCCAATACCGGGAGGGCGACGTGTTCTGTTGCACGGCCGATGTCGGATGGATCACCGGACACAGCTACATCGTCTATGGACCGCTGCTCTGCGGGGCTACGGTCCTGATGTTCGAAGGCGTACCCACCTGGCCCGATCCCTCGCGCTTCTGGCGCATGTGCGACAAGCACAAGGTGAGTATCTTTTACACCGCGCCGACAGCGATCCGGGCCCTGATGGCCGCAGGCAATGCCTTTGCCGAAGGGCACGACCTCAGCTCCATCCGGGTGCTCGGGAGTGTGGGCGAACCCATCAATGAGGATGCCTGGCACTGGTATCACCAGCGCATCGGGCGCGGTGCGGTGCCCGTGGTGGATACCTGGTGGCAGACAGAAACCGGCGGGATCATGATCTCGCCGCTGGCCGGCATCACGGACAACAAACCCTGTTATGCGAGCTATCCGATGCCGGGCGTCGAGCCTGTCCTTGTCGACAAGGCCGGGAATATCCTGGACGGCAACGACGTTGAAGGCCTGCTCTGCATCGCGCGGCCATGGCCGTCCATCATCCGGACGACGTACAACGATCACGGCCGCTGTTACCAATCTTATTTCTCCACGTTTCCCGGGCTGTACTTCACCGGCGACGGGGCACGTCGCGACAGCGAGGGACGATACCGCATCATCGGCCGCGTCGACGACGTCGTGAATGTCAGCGGCCACCGCATCGGCACGGCGGAAGTGGAAAACGTGATCAATGATCATCCCGCTGTCGTCGAGAGCGCCGTCGTGGGATTTCCGCATCCGATCAAGGGCCAGGGGATCTTTGCCTACGTGATCGCGCACCGCGAAGTGTCCGATGCGGATGGCTTCTTCCACGAGATCAATGCCCTGCTCACGGACGGCATCGGCCCGATCGCCAAGGCCGACCGGCTTCTTGTCGTCAGCGGATTGCCCAAGACCCGGTCGGGCAAGATCATGCGCCGCATCCTCCGCAAGGTGGCCGAGGGCGATATCGCCCATCTCGGCGATACGAGCACGCTGTTGAATCCTGAGGTGGTCGACGAGATCATCGCCAAATCAAAACCCTTGTGACAACCCGCATGCAGACGCTTCCGTTTGAACATCCGCCCGTTTACCTCGCCTCGCGATCGCCCCGGCGGCAAGAGCTCCTGCGCGCGGCCGGGATCCCCTTCACGCTCGTGGACATCGACATCGACGAATCGTTTCCGCCCGACATGGTCGTGGAGGACGTGCCCGAGTTCATTGCCCGAAAAAAAGCCGAAGCGGTGCTTCCCGACATTCCCGCCGACGCGGTCGTCATCTGCGCGGACAGCGTGGTCCTGCACGACAACCGGGTCTATGGCAAGCCCGCTTCACGCGACGAAGCGGTGCAGATGCTCGAGGAGCTTTCCGGACACCGGCACACGGTCATCACGGGCGTCTTCATCGGGGACCATGCGCGGGCCGTGAGCTTTGCGGACTATACATCGGTGTGGATGGACCGGTTGCACCGGGACGAGATCGACTATTACATCGAGCATTACAGGCCCTTCGACAAGGCCGGCGCGTATGGCATCCAGGAATGGGTCGGATGGACGCGCATCAACCGCATCGAGGGCTCGTATGCCAATGTGATGGGATTGCCCGTGCACCGCGTCTACGAGACCTTGCGGCGGTGGCGATTCATGCATTGATCACGCCGGCCGCCGCATCGAGAGCTGCACCCAGCCATCGCGCTCCCGGCGAGCATCCTCTGCGAGGCCCATGGCGGTGAACAGACCGGCAATGCGATCGGCATCCCGGGCGAGGATCCCCGACAGCAGCAGCCAGCCGCCCGGACGCAGTGCGGCGAACAACGTATCGGCAGCTTCGGCGATCACCCATGTGTTGATGTTGGCGAGAATGACGTCAAACGTTTTCCCAGGAATCAATTCATGCCCGCCGAGCGCAAAGGTGCAGGCGTCCTCGACGCCGTTCATCCGTGCGTGCTCGGCGCAATTCTCCATGGCCTCGGGCTGGATATCATTTCCGAAGACACTCGTCGCGCCTTCAAGGGCGGCGGCAACAGCCAAGATGCCGGTGCCGCATCCAAAGTCCAGCACATCCAATCCATTCATCGGGATGCGTGCCATCGCCTGCAGCATCATGTACGTCGTCGCGTGATGGCCCGTGCCAAAGGCCATGCGCGGGGCGATCACGATCTCGTGGCGATAGCGGCCCGGGGGGGATGGTGCGTGAAACCCCGCCCGGATATAGAAGTTCGTATCGACCGGCACCGGCTGGAAGGACTCCTCCCACCGGGCGTTCCAGTTGACTTCGGGCACATCTTCCACGTGATACGACCTGACCCGGCTGCCCGGCAAGGTTTCGAGAAAAGCATCCAGCGAGGTGTCCATCGCGTCCTGCCGGATATAGGCGGTGACCCGATTATCTTCCTCATGGAAAGAATCGAATGGCCATTCCCCGAGGAAGGCCATCAGGATCTCCGGATCGTACCCGTCCACGTCGAAGATCACGGCGGCATAATGAACGGGACCCATCAGCGCGGATAGATCTCGCCCGTGTACGCCTTCCAGGTATTCTGCATGAGGGAGGTCACGGTCATCGGGCCGACGCCGCCGGGCACCGGCGTGATCGCGCTGCACTTGGGGGCGACGTTGTCATAATCCACGTCGCCGACGAGCCGTGAGCCGGACTTGCGCGACGGATCGCTGATCCGGTTGATCCCGACGTCGATCACGATGGCGCCGTCCTTGACCATGTCGGCCGTGAGGAAGTGCGGCTTGCCGAGCGCGGCGACGATCACGTCGGATTGGAGGGTCATCTTGCGAATGTCCGGCGTGCGGCTATGGCACAGGATGACCGTCGAGTCGCCGGGTTTCGCTTTCCGGGACAGCAGGATGCTCATCGGCGTCCCGACGATATGGCTGCGGCCAAGGACGCAACAGGTCTTGCCTGCGATGTCGAGCCCGTAGCGGTCGAGCATGGTCAGGATGCCCATCGGCGTGGCCGGCAGGAACGACGGCAGGCCCAGTGTCATGCGCCCGATATTGACGGGATGGAAGCCGTCGACGTCCTTTTCCGGCCGGATGGCCATGGTGACGGCCATCTCATCGATGTGGCCGGG
>CAYMLN010000062.1:0-9111 GCA_964391045.1 uncultured Saprospiraceae bacterium | reverse complement strand
TGACCAACTCCTCTCCGCCATTGCCCGCGCCCTGCAGATTCCGCTGAAACGGAAAACCGACACACCGAAGGCCGTGCAAGTCCCGGCTATGCGCGTGAACGATGTGATCAACCTGGACCCGCTCATCGAATTTTGCGAGGGTGACGAGGCCCAGCTGCGCAAATACATCCTGTTGTTCATTCACGCCGCGCCGGATTTCGTCTTTCAATTGCGCGAGGGCCTCGAACATGACGACACGGAAAAGATCGTCCACGCCCTGCACAATTTCAAGACGCGGTGGGTCCTGATGGGCATGACGGAATGCAATACGTTGGCCGCACAGCTCGAAGCTCATTGCCGGACCGGCGGCCGGGTAGACGATGTGCGGGAGGGGGTCGACCATCTCATCGCGCAGACGGAGGACGCCGTGCGCGCATTGCATGCGGCACGCCCCCAATCCCAGAATTCCGGGAGTTGACCTGACCTCTTTTCCCTTCTCCTTGCCGCAAACCTCGATCGCCAGGGTACAGGTTCGGTCGCATGCATTGTCCTTCCGGCGATTGCCGGCCCGCATGATCGTTGCACCCGCTTCAGGGGCGCATACGCGTACACCCTAACTTTGGCATCACGTTCATTTCAATGTCCGGAACATGTGTCGCGTCATCTCCAATTCCAGCAAATACCTCCTGGTTATCCTCCCGCTTCTGCTCGTCCTCCCCTTGCAGCTCCGGGCGCAAACCGACCCGGCACAAGAGAAGGCGAGAACGTCCATCATGCGGGACACGCTTGACGGTCATTTCGACTTCAGCCGATTCCTCATCGACAGCAAGGGGTTCATGCCCATCCCGCTCATCATCACCGAACCCGCCCTGGGTGACCTGGGCCTCGCCATGGCGTTGACGTTTCTCACCCCGAAGACGCCGCCTCCGGGAAAGACGTACGTGGCGCCTGACATCACGGCCGGCTTCGGCATGTATACGGCCAACAAGAGCTGGGCCGCCGGCGGCGCGCGGATCGGCAGCTTCCCGAAGGCCGGGATCAAGTACCGGGTGATCCTGGGGTACGCGAGCCTCAACCTCTCCTTCTACCGGGACGTGGGCATGACCACCGACAAGGAATTCAAGTTCAACTTCGCTACTGCGCCTGTCCTGCTGTCCTTCTCCAAGAACCTGTGGCAAAGCGACATTTACCTTGGCGGACAATACACCTTTGCGAACGTGGACGTGAATCCCCGGTTCGGCGGCTCGCTTCCCGAGTGGCTTGACGAAAAGGACCTGGGCAGCCGAATCGGAAGTCTCGCCCTCTTCGTCGACTGGGACAGGCGCAACAATTTCTTCACGCCGGATGCAGGCTCGATCCTGCACGTCGCCTACGGCGTGGATGACGATTGGACGGGCAGCGACTACGACTACCAAAAACTGACGGGATTTGCCAACTGGTTCATCCCCATAAACCCGCGTTGGATCTCCGGCCTTCGCCTGGATGCCCAGCATACGTTCGGGAACCCTCCGTTCTATCTGCTCCCGATGCTGCTCATGCGCGGTCTTCCAGCCGCCCGTTACCAGGGCGCAACCACCGCATTGGTGGAGACTGAACAACGCATTGACCTCAACCTGCGCTGGAGCCTCGTCGGCTTTGCGGGCATCGGCAAGGCCATCATGGATGACGAGTCCTTCGCCGATGCGGAGACGGCCTATGCCGTTGGCGGCGGTTTCCGCTACCTCATCGCGAGGGCCTTCGGCATCCGGGCGGGGATCGACATCGCCCGCGGACCGGAGGACTGGGCGTGGTACATCACCTTCGGGCACAACTGGGCGAGGTAATGCGCGTGGACAAGGGTTTGCTGTTACCGTGTGAATGCGATGCACGCACAGGCCACGATGGGCCTGGCGAGGGCAACCCGAATAGGCCTCCGCGCAAGTTTCGCCATGGCATGCTTTTCCCCATCCTGCTTCTCTCCTGCATCTCACCGCGTTTGCATGCGCAATCCGCTTCGGCAGAATCAACGTGGTCCGCAACCCTTTCGCTGAACAATTACATCTTCACCGACGACTACATCTTCATGCCTGTCGTGCAGGCCGGCGTGAACAGGGTGCACCTGGAGGCCCGCTACAATTACGAGGATCTCCGGACAGCGTCCTTCTTCGGCGGGTATGATTTCACGATCGGCGAAGACGTAACGCTTGCTATTACCCCTATGCTGGGCGTTGCGCTTGGCCGCACGGCCGGCATCATTCCGGCCCTTGAGCTCACGCTGGCATTCGGGGCGTTCTCGATCTACAACGAAAGCGAATTCCTGGTCAGCGCACAAGGCCGCGAAGAAGGCTTCTTCTACAGCTGGTCGGAATTCACCTACGCGCCGCTACCCTGGCTCAACCTCGGCCTTGTCGCCACGAGGACGCGGCTGTACAAGACGGACCTTGACCTCCAACGCGGAATCGGGGCCGGGATCGACCTGGAGCGGTTCGGGATCACCGGATATCTCATGAATGCCGGCTTCGACGCGCCGTTTGGTTATTTCTCGGGGTGGGTCTCACTCTAGGAAGACTGTACTGGATTGCTTATCGCCGACTCCTGCCTGGCCCCGGGCTCATCGGCATCGGCCCTGGCGATGTACCTTTAGGCCCGGTCGACAATCGCGTCCGTATGTACCTGCTCGAATCACTGACCCAGGTCCTGAGCCTTCTCTTCCTCGTCACCGCCATGGCGGGGGCAGGCCTCAAGACGTCGCTCTCCGACCTGGCTGCCTTCTGGCGATCCACGGACATCCTCCTGCGCATCATCATCGCCAATTTCCTTGCCGTACCCGTGATCGGGGTCGTGATCGTGCAACGGATCGGGTTCTCGCCCGAGCTGTCCGCCGCATTCGCCCTTTTGGCCTTTACCCCCGGGGGGATCGCCGCCATCCCATTCACGACACGGATCAAGGACAGCGAGCCCCTGGCCGGCGCAATGACGATCGTCCTTTCGCTGCTTGCCATTTTCTTTTCCCCCGCCATGCTGGAATGGGTTATGCCGGAAAAGTACCCGGTCGATCTCGCGTATGGTCCTGCGGTGATCTTTGTCGTGGCGTCCCTGATCCTGCCCATGGCCGCAGGCATGTGGATCCGGTCTCGCCACGCAGCGCTTGCCGCCAGACTGGCCCCCTGGGCATTGGGCATCAGCATGCCCATCTTTCTCCTGGTCCTCGGCCGGATCTACATGGAAAGCCGCGAGATCGCCCACGACCTGGCGCTCGAGCATATCTGGCCGATGCTGCTCTTCATCCTCCTGGCCATGACGGCAGGCTGGCTCGCCGGCGGGCCCTCGCTGTCCAGCCGGGCGTCGGTCACCATCGGCACTGGAATGCGCAATATCATCCTTGCCCTCCTCATCAGCCTTCACACCTTCAATAACCGCAGCGTCGAGGCCCACCTCGCCGCGTTCTCACTCCTCATGATCGGCGTCAATGCGGCCTTTGCACTCGGCGTCTTGCTCTACCTGAAAGCGAAAAGCGAAAAAGGAAAAGTGGAAAGTTGATCCTGCGGGTGTTGCGCCGGAAGTGCGGTCCGAACAAACAGAATACGGCCGCAGTTGGCGTCCTCGCCAACTGGAATCGAATGCGCTTGGCTGGCGGGGACGCCAACGGCACAATCCCGTGATGGTTGGCGGGGACGCCAACCATGGCAAACGATCTGCATGTTGTGCCGCACCAACGGTAGCACAACTTTCGGACAACCTTGTGCAACCCTTGTATTTTTAACGTGTCCTTGACCCGGAACAAAACCTGCTCACCCATGAAAAACTTGACCTTCGCCACGCTTTTTACCGTGCTTTTTGCCGTGACCGCTCATGGGCAGTCGGACACGTATTTCACCTACGGCGGCGAGATGATCTTCTCCTTCGGGGATATCACGTACAACGGGCAGGAGACGGAGACGCTGATGCGGTGGGCGCCGGTGTTCAATATCCAAGGACATGTGCATGCCGATCTCAGTAAAAACTTCGGCCTGTTTTCCGGGCTCGGCATCCGCAACGTCGGGTATATCTTCGAGGGATACCGGGATCCGGTGACGGAGGCGACCTACAAGAAAAAATTCCGGACCTACAACCTGGCCATTCCCGCCGGCATCAAGTTTGGCGACCTGGATGAGTTTTTCTTCTATGCCGGCTATGAGGCGGAATTCCCCTTCGTCTACAAGGAAAAGACGTTTGACGGCGGCGACAAGATCGACAAGATCGTCGGGTGGTTCAGCAGCCGGACGAAGAACTTCCAACACGGTCCGATGTTCGGCATCCAGTTTCCCGACGGGCCCAACCTCAAGTTCAAGTATTACCTCAGCGAATTCCACAACCAGCAGTTCACCGACGGAGCCGGGGTGAAGCCTTATGCCGGACTGGACACGCATGTCTTTTACTTTTCCCTGAATTACGAGTTTACACGCGGCTGGCGGCACTGGTAGCGCTGGACGGATGGATGGGCATTCGCGGTGCGGCCTGCTGCAGCTTGCGACCCGGCCGAAGTATTTACGACAATCGGGCAGGCGGCAAAACGCGATCTTTGCGGTCTCATCATGACAACCGAAAATCGCATGAAAAACACCCTGCTTACCCTGCTACTCCTTGGCTCCGTCATCACCGCGGGCTACAGTCAATCCTCCCCGGTCTACTACTCGGCCGGCCTTGAAATGCCGTTCTCCTGGGCCAACATCACGGACAACGGCCAGGACGCCAGTTCGATCATGCGCTTCGCGCCGTTCTTCAGCTTCTCCTCACTCACGCACAAGGACTTCAGCCCGAAGGCCGGCATCTTCGGCGGGTTCAGCGTCAAGAACGTGGGGTACATCTACGAGGATTACCGCGAGCCGGTCAACGGCTTCATCCAGAAAAAGAAATTTCGCACCTATAACGTCGGCATACCGGTGGGCCTGAAATTCGGCAACCTGGCCAACACATTCATTTACGGCGGCTACGAGATCGAATACGCCATCACCTACAAGGAAAAGACCTACGACGGCGGCGACCGCACCGACAAGATCTTCGGCTGGTTCAGCAAGCGCAGCGAACCCTTCCAGCACGGTTTCTTTGCCGGCATCGAGACGGCCAAGGGAACGAATCTCAAGTTCAGGTACTACCTCTCCGAATTCCACAACCAGGACTACACCGACAGCAGCGGTTACAAGCCCTACGCCGGGTTGGAATCCAATATCTTCTTCGTGTCGCTCGGATTCCAGATCTACTCGAACCGGGACTACGATTATTGATCGCTGTCCGCAGGACAGCACGACAAAACGCCATGATCGCCGTGAGCGGTCATGGCGTTTTTCATGCCCGATAAATTACCTTTGAATATAGCCATTCCGGCCACCGGCGGCCCCGAAAAGGCGACTAAAAACACCTCCATGCAAACCTTGTCCCAATCCTTGCGACGCGCCTTCAGCCGTGGTGTGATGGTTATCGTCCCCGTGGCCGTGCTCGTCATTGTCGCGAACTATATCGTGGGCTTTCTCCGACCGATCGCCGATTTCACGGCCCGCCGGATCCTCCAGGCCGACCCCGGCGCCTTTAACCTGTCGTATACCCTCGCGCTCGTCTTCGCCTTGGCCTTGACGCTCATCCTTGGCCAGCTGGCCAACTCCTCTGTCGGTCAACCCGCCATGCGGTGGCTCGAGCGCAACTTCCTCCAATATATCCCCGGGTACCGGCTCCTGATGGACACCGTAGAGGCGGTCTTCGAACCGGCAGACGCGCATCACCGCAAGGTCATGCTTGCGCCGGTCGACGGGTGGCAGATCGCCTTCGTCATGGAAGAACTGCCCGATGATGAATACGTCGTCTTCGTGGCGCAAGCGCCTGTTCCCCGAACAGGAAACGTACTCGTGTTCAAGCGCTCGGAACTGCGGGAAACCCACCTGACCGCCAAGGAGGCATTCCAGATCCTGCGGCAGGGCGGGAAAGGGTTCACCCGTATCTGACGTCCGCGATCACCGGCCGACCTTGACGAACTGCCCGGTGGCCACCCGCCCATCGCAAACCGATTTCAGGATATACATTCCCTCCGGGAGCGCAGCGACATCCAGGGGCATCCCGTCATAGACCCGGCGCAGCACGATCCTGCCCTGCATGTCGAAGACGGTCACATCGGCACCGAACGACTCGTTGATCCACAGGTTGTCCGTCACGGGGTTCGGGAAAAGTCCGACAGGGCTGGCATGAATCACCTCCTCGCCGACCGTCTCCCGAAGGATGCGGAAGATGTTGAGCCGTGCGCCATCGCTGACGCCATGTGCCGAAACAATATGTTCGCCATCGGCTGTGAACGCCACGCGCCTGACGAATCCGCTGTCCAAGGCAAACACCTCGGTCATGCCCGCATTCGTTAACTGAAAGATCTTGATGAGCCAGTCATATCCCCCGGCGACCAGGAAATCCTCGGCCGGATCCACATCGAGGCCGTAGTTGTAATGCATGAACGCCGGGAATTCTTCTTCGAAGGACAGCGAGGGCAGATCGATCACCGAAATCGCGCCATCCGTAAACCCGCCGCCAAGGGCGAGCTTGAGCACATCTTCCCGACGGAAAAAGACCGGTGAATATGTCCCGCCGTTGTCCGGCAGGTCCACCCTGAATACCGCTGGCGTGAACACGTCAAGTAGGAAGACGTAATTCTTCTCGTATCCGCCATTGACCGCCAGGAAATTCCCGTCCCGGGAATAGGCCAACTTACTTTCCGAGAAACGGAGTCTGTCCGACAATGGAAACGTCAACACCGGCCCTGAAACCATTCCGCTATCCCGATCAAAATCGTAAAGCCTGACCTGCCATGTCTCATCCGGCTCATATGAAACCCTCGTCAGGGCAAGTTGCGAAACGTCCGGAGACAGGTCAAATCCATAGATATAGGGTAATCCGATCAACGGGGCAACGGAGATCGAATCCGGGAACCCTGTGATCCTGAAGATCGTATCGGCGCGTAGGAATAGCAACTGATCGGGCGCGACGAATCGCACATCCGTCGAGCGTCCGGCACCTGTCACCTCACCAAGCACAGCATCGGCAACAACATCATAGATCACCAGCGTATCCCCGCCGGGTGATCCGCTCACCCGGGTATAGGCGACCCGCTGATGCGTACTGTCAAACCAAGTGTCGAACTCCTGTACTTCATAGTTCTGCGGGTGGCGAAGCGACCGCACGATCTCCAGGCCCGATATGGGCTGGGCGTAGAGTACCGGAGCGAGACTTCCCGCGAAGCCCGAGAATAAAGTAAGAAGACAAAAGTGAAGTGTGGTGTGATGTGCGCGCAATATGACGGTGTTTTTCATGACACATCTGTTTCTCTATAAAGTTAGGGCGGGGCAACATGCAGTGGTGAAAAAAGACCCCCGTTTAGCTTCCCAACGATTCTTGTGCGGAGCCGCTTGCCGCCGCCTTGGGGGGCAAACCGGTCCCATCGCCCCGGTCGTCCGACCGGCCTGGCCGTGCAATCACTCGCCGGGAGCCGCCGGATACTCAAAAGGCGAAGGACGCCGGCCGGGTCTGGAATACATTTACCAACGCATTCAATCTCCTCCTGCGCGCATGACCCACCTCTCTCCCGCACCGCCCTGGCTCGACGTGGCCGAGTACCCGTTCGAGTTCCGCGAATTCCCGATCGACGGTCATCGCATGCACTACATCGACGAGGGAAAGGGCGAAACCCTCCTGTTCGTCCACGGCACGCCGTCGTGGAGCTTCGATTTCCGTCACGTGATCAAGGCGCTGCGCCCGCGATACCGGTGCATCGCCCTTGACCACATCGGCTTCGGCCTGTCCGACAAGCCGTCCGAATATACATACGGCACGCAACGACACAGCGAGAACCTGGAACGCCTTGTGCTTGCGCTCGACTTGCGGGACATCACGCTGGTCGTCCACGATTTCGGCGGACCAATCGGGCTCAACATGGCGATCCGCCATCCCGATCGTATCCGGCGGCTGGTCATCCTCAACTCCTGGTTGTGGAGCAACGCGGATGATCCGGACTTCATGCGCATGCGAAAGACCTTGCGCAATCCGATGCTTCCGTTCCTCTACCGGCATCTCAACCTTTCGCCCCGCTTTATCCTGCCGGCCAGCTTTGGCGAAAAGAAATTACCCCGGCGCCTCCGCCGGCAATACACCTCGCCGTTCGGCAGCGCCGCCGAGCGCGAAGGCGCCCTGGCCTTCGTCCGTTCCCTGCTGGAGGACCAGGACTGGTTTGAGGACCTGTGGCGCAAGCGTGCCGCCATTACGGCCAAGCCCACCTTGCTGATCTGGGGCATGAAGGATCCCGTGATCAAGGCGCATCATCTCGGGAAGTTCATGTCGGGATTTCCGGACGCGCACGTCCATCGCCTGGACACCTGCGGCCATTTCCCCCAAGAGGAGGAGGCGGGCCAGGTCATCGCAGCGATGGCACGCTTCCTGGAAATGGAGGTCCAACCGCAAAACCTCGGCACGAAAGTCCTGCCGCCGATCGTGGGCTGAACAGTCCTCCCAGGCTCACGCCTGGGCTCATGCCAGATACGCGGCCGCCTCTTTTCGCAATACTTTGCCGGACACCTTTCCCACGGTGAGCCCCTGCACCACGATCGAGAAGACGACGACGAAATAGGTCATTTCCAGCAACAATTCCTTGTAATCCGGACTACTGACTGACAGGACGAGGGCAATCGATACACCACCTCGCAACCCTCCCCAGACAAGCATCGTGAGCGATCCCCGGCTAAGTCGCGGCTTGAAGGGCACGAGGTAGGCCGGTCCCCAGATCGACACGAAGCGGGCGAAAAGGACGATAAAGATCGCCGCGACCGAGATCAGCCAGTAGGGTTTGAAATCCTTGATCAGCAACAGTTCGAGGCCGATGAAGAGGAACAATACTGCGTTGAGGATCTCGTCGACCAGTTCCCAGAACTTGGTCAGGTAGTCTTTGGTCAGTTCAGTCATGGCCACTTTCTTCCCGTAGTTGCCGATCATCAGGCCGGCGGCCACCATGGTCAGCGGTCCGGAGATATGCATGCCACGGGCAACCAGGTACCCGCCCATGACCACGGAAAGGGTGATCAGCACGGAGACGATGTAGTCGTCCACCGCCTGCATCGCCTTGGATGCCGTGAAGCCGAGAAGAAGGCC
>CAYMLN010000061.1:0-9348 GCA_964391045.1 uncultured Saprospiraceae bacterium | reverse complement strand
GTCTAACCATGGGCTTTCTCCAAAGTTAGCAGGACTTCTTATTTGCTCGGGTTGAGCACCGTGCATAAGTTCATTTCCACCTGACACGATGGCTCAGTTAAATCGCGGAGACATCCCCAACAGGGATCGGACTTTGTTTGATCTCCCAGGTGCCTGGTTCGAATGAGTAGTCCAGTAAACAGGGCGCAATCTCCATGCATGATGGATGAACCCTCGTCACGCACGTTGAGCTTGCGCCCTGTTGGTGTCGTTTTTGTTGGGTTGCGGTCCCGTCAATGCGGGACTGGCTGCATGACGGGGCATTTTACGGCTACGAAGTCGATTGGGCAACGCCCAATTTTTCGGCAAGAAAATCCTCATGCTCGTGGATATCAATAGATCCAATGTGCGTTGAGCGGTATACGCATCAAGCCTTGGTCAGCGTATTTCGCTCCGATTAGGGCATGTCCGAACGGGGCTTGCTCCGTTTTAAACACTTAAACATTTTCCCATTTAAACACTTAAACGTTTCCCCATTTAAACACTTAACTGTCATGGATGTGGATCGGTGGTGCAACCCTCGACCCACGAATTGAATATTTAGCCACTCGTAAAGGGAGGGGCGGTGGTCAGACCACCGGAAAAGGTCGAGGTTAAAACCTCGACCCACGATTTAAACACTTAAACACTTAAACATTTAAACCCTCACCACTAACCTCTAACCCCTAAACCCTACACATCACGAAGTGTAAGGCACCGCCGTCGAATACTCATCCCTGATAATCCCCGCGTATTTCGCGAGCAGCTCCTCGATCCGCCTCGGATCCTTGTCCTGGAAAATGAAGCCGATGTGGTATTCCTTCGACAGGCGCCACCAGATCTCCCGGTCGGTAAACTGCTCGTAATCGGGGCGCTCGTGCTTGCTGAGCGTGACAATGATGCCGGCCTGCAACTCTTCGACGGGCGGGAGCTTGTATTTCTTGCCCGTGAGCACGGCATGTTCGACATTGGCCCACTCCGTCCACAGGCTGATGCCGCTGGCGGCCTCGACCATGTCGGTGAGGTGGGCGCCCCCGCAGCGCGCGGAGGTCTCGAGGAAGAGGATCTCCTTGCCGCCGTCGCGGACAATGTATTCCGTATGGCTCGCGCCGTGCTTCATGCCGAAGGCGGACAGGACCTTCGTGTTGAGCGCAACGAGTTTTTTCGCGAGCGGGTCCTTGGCGGGCATGGTCTTCGACTGGAAGACGCCGCCGCCGTGGGCGACGTCGAAGGGCGCGTCGAGATAGTTCGAGCAGCGCGTGAAGAGGGTGTCGTTGTTGTACGTCAGCGCATCAACGTGACAGATGACACCCGGCCGGTATTCTTCGAGCAGGAACGTATGGCGCTTGTCGCCGATCTCCTCGGCCCAGGTCCAGAAGGCGGCCTCGTCGGCGATCTTCTTGATGCCGTGGGCGCCGGCGTCGCGGCGGGGCTTGGCGAGCCACGGACCCTGCGAGGTGCGGAGGAATTGCCGGATGACATCGTCGTTGAACAGTCCCGTGAAGCCGGGGACGGGCAGGCCGGCGTCGCGGGCCTCGATCCGCATGGCGAGCTTGTCATAGAAATGCCGTGCCGTCGTCTCGCCCATACCGGGGAGGCGGAACTCTTCGCGCAGGCGTGCCCCTTTCCATACCTCGTAGTCGTCGAGGGCGATCACCCGGTCGATCTTGTGATGCTTGTACAGGTAGGCCACGCCGCCGATGAGCTGTTCGATGTCCCACAGCCGGCCGTCGTCGCCGGGCATGTAGAAGATGTCCTCGAGGTCTTCATAGGGCCAGTCGGCGCCCTTTGTCTTTTCGCCGGTGACGAGGAAGACCGTGTGGCCGAGGCGCTTGAGTTGGCGGAGGAATGCCCCGCCCTTGAAGTCGCTGGCGATGCAGAGGAATACGTATGTCCTGTCCATGCCTAAAAGTAACACGGGCCGCTGATTTCTCCATCATGTCCCCCCGTTTCGGGGTCGTGTCGCGGGCCGGCCGGAAGTGCCGCCATTTCCCTAAATTGCCGCCCGTTCCAGACCAGGACCCGACCCTACGGATGCGCTCCCTCTCCCAGTTTACCCAGGCGATGCCCCATTACCCGATCATCGAGATGATCGACCGGGACTTCGAGATTCCCCAATTAGGCAAGAAACGGCGGATCTGGGCCCTCCTCCCGCACGATTACTACGATTCGGACAAGCATTACCCCGTCCTTTACCTCCAGGACGCCCAAAACCTTTTCGACGACGACGCCCCCTTCGGCTCGTGGTCGATCGACCGCCACTTGATGGAAATGTCGGTCAGCGGCGTCGGCCAGGTCATCGTGATCGCCATCGACCACGGCGGCCGGGAGCGGATCCAGGAGTACAGCCCCTACCACCACCGGAAGTTCGGCGACGGGCAAGGGAAGGGGTATGCCAACTTTATCATCGAGACGCTCAAGCCCTATGTCGACAGCCACTACCGGACGAAGCCGGAACGCGACTTCTCGGGCATCGGGGGCAGCAGCATGGGCGGCCTGATCAGTGCGTACATCGGCATCGTGCATCCGAAGTGGTTCTCCCGGCTGATGATCTTCAGCCCCTCGTTCTGGTATTCGGACGAGATCTATTTCGACGCGTTCAAGTACAACTACACGCTCCCGATGCGGATGTTCATCTACGCCGGGGAGAAGGAGTCGCGCTTCATGAGCCAGCACATTCACCAGTTCCAGAGCGCGGTCCAGCACGGGTCATTTTCGAGCAATCTGACTACCTTTAATCTCGTCATCGACCCCCACGGCCAGCACCAGGAAAAATACTGGGGGGACATGTTCCCCAAGGCCGTCAAATGGCTTTTCTTTTCGGACGAAGAACAACGGAAATGACACTCCAATTCTTTCCCGGCCCCGAGGCGATGCTGGCGACGGCGGACACGGTCTGTGTCCCGGTGTCCCGCGGCGGCCTGAAGGAGCTCCGGGACAGCCTCCTCGCCAGGTATATCCCGGCCGAACTCCTGCCCCCGGCCGAGGAACTCTCGGCGGGAAAGAACGGCGGCTACGTGTTCTACGGCTCGGCCGCCGGCCGGCGGATCAAGTTCCATGTCCAGGCCGAAGGCGATCACCTCACGGAATCATCCGTCTATACCCTGTCCAAGAAGCTCGGTATGCGCAGCCGGCAGGACGGCCAGGGAAAAGCGGCCCTGTACCTCGCCCATGTCGCCGATGTCGAGGTCGTCACGGCCGCCGTCGCGGGCTACACCGCCGGTCAGTATGATCTCGGCCTGTTCAAGAAACCTGATCCGTCAAAGCCGTCGATGCCGGATGACCTGCACGTTCTGCTGGCAGAAGGCGCGGGTAAAAGTGAAGCATGGAACGGCTTCCACCTCGGCGCGGTGCAACAGGAGATTATGACGCTGGTCAACCTCCCGGCTAGCCATAAATCGCCCGAATACCTCGGCCATTGGGCCGAGCGCAGCGCGAAAGCCCACGGGTACGCCTGCGAGGTGTTGAAAAAAGAAAAGCTCGAGGAACTCGGCATGTACGCCTTCCTCTCTGTTAACCGCGGCAGCGAACTGCCGGCCCGCCTCGTCATCACGCATTACAAGCATCCGGAGGCCACGAAGAAGGTGGCGCTCATCGGCAAAGGCGTGGTCTTCGACACCGGCGGGTTGTCCATCAAGGACTCGAAGAACATGCACTACATGAAGAGCGATATGGCCGGTGCGGCTGCGGCGCTCGGCACGGTCGACGCCTGCGCCCGCCTTGGCCTGCGCGTCGACGTCATGGCCGTCGTCCCGGCCACGGACAACAGCGTCGACGCGCTGTCGACCAAGCCCGGCGACGTCGTGACATCGTTTTCGGGCAAGACCATCGAGATCATCGACACCGACGCCGAGGGCCGCCTGGTCCTCGCCGATGCGCTGTCTTATGCGGCGCAGCAGTACAAGCCCGACGTCATGATCGACCTCGCCACGCTGACCGGCAGCATCGTCGCTGCCATCGGCCCCCAGGCCGCGGGCTTGTTTACCAAGAACGATGACCTCGCTGCTGCGCTCCTCGCCGCTGGCTTCGCCTCGGGCGAGCGCGTGTGGCGCATGCCGATGTTCGACGAGTATGCTGACGACATGCAGTCCGACATCGCCGACATCAAGAACCTCAGCGACAAGCCTTATGCGGGCTCCATCACCGCCGCGAAATTCCTTGAGGCCTTCACGGCGGAGCATCCGGCGTGGGCGCACCTCGATATCGCGGGCATGGGCTTCCAGCCGAATGGGTTTGGGAAGGGGTATTGTGCGACCGCATACGGCGTGAGACTGCTCGTAAAGTGGCTTGCCGCTGCCGGCATAGGGAATTAGGGTGGCAAGGGGACTTCTCGCTTCTCACAGAGGCGCAGACGTCGCATTATTCATCACTCCCAGAGACTGTCTTCATAGAGTGGGTATTGTGGCTCGATGTGAAGGAGATCGCGGAACGGCTTCTTTGATTATCCGTATGATTTCCAGGGCTTGATCTGCGATCTCTATTCAGGGCAGTAGTTCCACAACTGACAGGTTGAATCTTAAATAACGACTGTTCCGCAGAGAATCTGTTTCTCTGTGGGAAATATGTAATCCCCTGATATCCCCAGCCCTTAAATTGCAGGGCCTTGCGTTACCTGACCCGCACGATTTGGATCCTCTCGCTCGTCAGCCTGATGACCGACGTGGCATCGGAGATGCTGTACCCCGTCATGCCAGTCTACCTCAGGCACATCGGCTTCAGCATCGCGCTGATCGGCCTGCTGGAAGGGATCGCGGAGGCGACGGCAGGATTCAGCAAAGGCTATTTCGGCAACCTGTCCGACCAGACGGGGCGACGGTTGCCATTCGTCCAGTTTGGCTATCTGCTCAGCTCGATCGCGAAGCCGCTGATGGTCGCGTTTACGTGGCCGGTGTGGGTGTTTTTTGCGCGCACGCTGGACCGGCTGGGAAAGGGCGTGCGGACTGCGGCCCGCGACGCCCTATTGTCGGACGAGGCGACACCCGCGACGAAGGGCAAGGTGTTCGGCTTCCATCGCGCGCTGGATACGTTCGGCGCCTTCCTCGGGCCGGGGCTTGCGTTGCTGTACTTGTGGTATCGGCCGGAAGATTACAAGACGCTCTTCCTGCTCGCGGTCATCCCCGGGCTGGCGGCCGTGGGGATGTCGCTGTTCTTGCGCGAACGCAAGGCGACGCCCAGGGCAACGGCCGGCTCGGTCCGGTTCTTTCGATTCCTTGGGTATTGGAAGGAGAGTCCGCCGATGTATCGCAAGGTAGTTGTCGGCTTGCTGGTGTTCTCGTTGTTCAACAGCTCGGATATCTTCCTGTTGTTGCGGCTCAAGGAAGCCGGGCTCGATGACCGCATGGTGATCGGCGCCTTCATGTTTTACAATCTCGTGTACGCGGTCTTTGCCTTTCCGCTCGGCGTGCTGGCCGATCGCATCGGCCTGCGGCGGATGTTCATCCTGGGGCTGGGCATGTTTGCCCTCGTGTATGCCGGCATGGCGAAGGCGGATGGCCTGGCGATGTTCGTGATCTTGTTCATGGGCTATGGCATCTATTCCGCGGCGACCGAAGGGATCTCGAAGGCGTGGATCAGCAACATCACGCGTAAGGCCGACACGGCAACAGCGATCGGCTTTTATGCCGGTTTTCAGAGCATCAGCCTGCTGCTGGCGAGTACGCTGACGGGCCTGGTGTGGCAGGCCTGGGGCAGCGCGGCGGCGTTCCTCCTTACGGCAACTGTCGCGCTCGGCGTGGCGATTTACTTCTTCTTCCTTCGCGATGAAGGCAGACATGAATCCCGTATGGCCGAGGCTGCGGCCGAAGAGGCCTGAGCGCGATCACGTTAGAGCTTGGTCAATTTTTCCGTGCGGGCTTGGCCTCGCGCATCCGTTACGGTGACGAGGTACATGCCCGGTGCATACCGGTCCAGGCTGATCTGTTCGGACCATGAACCGCCGTCGGAGACTTTACGCCGTTCGATGACGATGCCTTCGGGCGTATGCACGGAGACCGTGACCGGCCCGTCGGCCGAACCGGCGAGCAGGGTCGTGCCGGTGGTCGGATTTGGGTATAGGGTGAATGCGACGCGCGCATCCGGTTCGGTCGTCGAGGTATAGAGCGCGTCCACGATGATGTTGTCGAGGTACATGTTGTTGCCGTAGCCCGACCGGTTGCGGAAGCGGATCGTGACGTACCGGCCCGCATAGGCGGAGAGGTCGAGCTCGACGGTGCGCCACTCGTCGCAGGACTGCGGACGGAAAACGTCGTATTCGTAGAGGTTGTCCGGGCCGATGCCGGAGGTCGTCGTGCTCAGTGCCGCGCCACCGCTGCGGAAGATGATGTCTTCCGTGCGACCGCAGTCGGCCGACAGGACGACATGCAGCGAGTCGATGAAGAAGTTGCCGTCGTAATACGGCGCATACGCGACGTCAAACCGCAGCGTGGCGGTTTCGATGCCGGTGAGGTCGATGTTGACCGGCAGCAGGATCTCATCGACGCCATAGGTGCTGTAGATGTAATTGTCGACGAAGTAGGCGGTATTGCCTTCCGGGTCGCAGCCCGTGATCTCGATGGGCGACCACGTCACACCGCCGTCCGGATTGACCACGGTGAAGTTGTCGGCCGTGGTGAAATCGATAGGCGGCGGCGCATCGTTAATGACGGGATCGAGGACTTCGATCATTCCCGGCACGGTGCGCGTTGAAGTTCCGTTGGCATTCGTCACGGTGAGAGTGACATCGTACAGGCCGGGTGTATTATAGCTAACCGCAGGTGTACGTTCGGTTGATGTGGACGGTGTCCCGCCCGGAAACGACCAGGCCCAGGTCGCACCTTCGTGGGCGAGGATGGAGTAATCGTCGAAACGGATTACATCGCCGGGGCAGCTCGTTACGCGCTTTTCCGCCATGGGTTGGGCGACAGGACGCGAGGGCGCGGCAAGCGGACTTTCCCATATGCCCTTGCCGTAGGCGCCGAGACGGAGTTTGTCGTCCCGGTAGAAGGGACGCAGGATGCAGGTTGAGATCTGTTCGGGCAGGCCCTCGCCGTAGGGCATCCACTCGTCCATCGTGTCGTCGCGGTACCAGATCGTGCGGAAGGTGCCGAGATAGAGGCCGCCGTCCGTGCCACCCTGGTGCATGATGTACGAGATGTGTTCGCCGTTGAGCGCGGGCGTCGTGAGGTTCTCCCACGTGGCGCCGCCGTCGCGCGAGGTGTAGATCTTCTGGCCGTCGCCGCCGTCGGCATAGGCGATCCATACGCGGTCGGCGTCTTCGGCGCTCATGGCGAGCAGCGCGCGGCGCGCATATCCCGGCGGTAGCGCGAGCGTATTCCAGGTCTGTCCGCCGTCGACGGTCTTCCACAACAGGCCGGGATCCCAGGAATACTCGTCGCGCTGGAAGAGGTACATCACCTGCGGATCGCTGCGGCCGATCTCGAAGCCCATCGCGCGCGCATTCGCATCGTCGCCAAAGGCGTGGAGGATGTCAAACGTAAGGCCGCCGTTGGTGCTGCGCCAGAGCTTGTTTTCATTGGACACGTAGATCGTATTCCAGCACGTCGGGTCCCATTCCATCTCGCCGCTTTCGGCGTCGTAATAACTTTCATTGGGAAATTTGCCGAACCCAAAATAGCGGGCGAAGCCGTTTTGTAATTCAGGCAGCTCAACGCCGCCGAGGTCGGAGTAGAAGGTCAGTCGTCCCGGTCCGGGATTGACATATCCCGTGGGCGCTTCGCCGCCGCCGAGGCCGAGCACTTCGCCGGGCATCCAGTTTTCATGCCACGCCATGTTGCCGTTGTGGTAGCGGCCGCCGACGAGGATGTCTTCGTTCCACCCCGTGCCGAAGCCCCAGAAGTCAGAGCCGGTGATCCCACGGTTGAGCGCGTAGTGCGTGTCGAAGAAGTCAGTCGAATATTCGATCCCGCCGTCGCTCGTCATCCAGACGTCGTCGCCGTTGATCTCGATCTCCTGGCAGTCGGGATGCACGTAGTTGAACGGATTGCCGCAATAGCCGCCGATGCATTCGAAGGTGCGGGCGCCGTCGCGCGAGCGCCAGAGATTGAGGAAGCCGGCGAGCAGTTCGTCGGGGTTCGTATCCGACGCGTCGAAGCCGAGGTTGTAGAAGCCCTGGTGATAGCCGCCCGTGCGGCCGATCGTCGCGAGGTTGGGATGGTCGGTGTCGTTCCACGGTCCGCCGGCAGGCGGATTGGGCAGGGTCCAGGTCTCGCCGGCGTCGTCGGACCGCCAGATGCCGATGAAGCCGGAGTCGTCGGTGCGGGCCTCGCCGATGAGCACGGCATACACGCGGTTCGGATCGGCGTCGGTGACGGCCAGGCGCGCCCCGCCGTCGTAGCGGCCTTCTTCATCCGAGTAGAACCATCCGTTGTCTTTCAGTTCCCAGTTCAGGCCAAAGTCGACGGACTTATACATCCGGCAGATCTGCAGGGAGGGATCATGTCGGACGAGAAAGGTCACCGATGGATCATTCGTTTTCCATTCGATGTCATAGCAGGGCTGGTCGAGGACGCGGTCCCAGCTCGTGCCGCCGTCCTCGCTCCGGTACAGGCCGCGCTGCGTCGCGGCGATGACGAGCAGGGGATTCGCGGGATTGACCTTGATGTCGTTAGACCACATCTCGGCGTCTTCGAGGACAATCTCCCACGTCGTGCCGCCATCCGTGCTCCGGCGGATGCGCTGGCTTTCGCCAACGTAGACGATGTCGGGATCGGTGGGATGGACTTCGATCGCCGTCGGCGCGCCGATCGCGTAACGGCGTGTAACGCAAAACCAGTTCTGCCCTTTGTCGGTGCTCTTGAAGATCTCGGCGCCTTCGGTGCCGGCGTACAGGATGTCGGGGTGGGAGATGGACTGGTCGAAGCAGTAGATGTTGGACTGCTCCGACTTCGCGAGCGGGGCGGGGCCGGTGTTCGTGTTGAACGTCTCGACGGGTCCGACGACCTGCCAGTCCGCGATGAGGCTACGGCCGGTCGATTGCATATGTTGCGCAAGCATATTTATCCGGTCGCGAATGCTGCGTTCTTCCGCCGAGGTGGGATACGTCACGACGCCGGTCTCCGCGATAAAGGGTGTGACGGCGCGCCGCCACTTCTGGTAATACTGCGTGTAGGTTGTCTTGAGATCGGGGTTCGCCCGGCGCCACAGCCGGTAGGCGTCGTCGACGGCCCAGACATTCGGGTGGTCGGCATACATGGCCTCGGCCCAGGCGGGAAGGACCTCGCCGGCGGCGGGGCGGACCTTCGGGATAAACTGGGCGTCGAGTTGGAAAAAGGCGAGGGACAGGAGGACGGGAAGGAGGAGGCGCATGGCCGGGACGGTATTTACCGGCTAAGA
>CAYMLN010000060.1:4905-9412 GCA_964391045.1 uncultured Saprospiraceae bacterium | reverse complement strand
CCTCAGTATCGGCTGCATGCCCTGCACACGGGCTTTTACCGATGGACGCGGCGGCCGCTGGGCTGGCCAGTCCAAGGAAGAATGCGGCATCCAGACCGCCTTCGTGAAGCGAACCTGAGTCCCGCCCCCTTTTCCCCCTTCCCCCATTCCGCTTCTTCCGGTCATGTCCATCTTGCCTATTCCGGGGGAACGCACCTGCGCGTAAATCTGGCATGATTTTAGCTCAACCTTCCCGGCTGAACGGATTATCGCCCGTTCCAGCCCTTCAGGAAAATTTTAACATAAAATAATTTACAACACATTATCTTATTGAATAATATATAATCCCATAGATAACTAATTTCCTGACCCGCTACCGGGCTTGTGTAGCGATGGGCACATGATGCTGCACCCGTGAGGACGCTTGATCCTTTCGGGATTTTGTGCTTTATTCATGTTGTGATAACCCCCATCCGCATAACACTCGCGGGGGTTTTACTGCACCAATTGGCATTGGGTCAGGTGACTCTGCCATCGTGCGGTCAAGACCTCTATTCGGACATCCTCCGGCAGCACCACCCCGTCCTCGCCGAGTCCGTCGAAACCACCTTCGAACACGCCAGCCGCTCCGGGACATACCGCACTGACGCGCAATTGACGATCCCCGTCGTCTTTCACGTGGTCTGGAAGGAGACTTCGGAGAATCTTCCGGACAGCGTCCTCCACGACCAGGTCCGGATCCTGAATAACGACTTCAATCAACTCAACGAGGACCAGACCAACTTGCGGGAGATCTTCCAGCCTGAAGCCGGCAACGCCCGCGTGACCTTCGTCCTCGACCGGATCGTCCGCATACACACGGACCAGCTGTTCAAGGTGGACATGCAGGACAACAATCTCCTCCGCGACGTCAAGCGGTCGGACCTCGGCGGCAGCGACGCGGTCGATCCCGCGCATCATCTCAACATATGGGTCTGCAACATCCAGCCCATCACGTTCTTCGGCATCGAGGTGGGCCGCATCCTCGGCTTCGCCTTCCCGCCAAACGACCTGGACAATTGGCCGAATGCCTCTGGCGCGCCGACCCCGGAAGAAGACGGCGTCGTGGTGGATTACCGGACCGTCGGCAGCAATAACCCGAACCGGCTGGCCATGGGCGATGAGGGCGATATGACGGTCAGGGGCCGCACGCTCACCCATGAAATCGGCCACTATTTCGGCCTGCGGCACATCTGGGGCGACGGCGGTTTCCTCGGCGCGCCCAACGATTGCCAGCAAACCGACGGCATCGCGGATACGCCTTTTGCCAATGCACAGTCTTCCTTCGATTGTGACAAGTCGCGCAATTCCTGTACCGGGTATGACGAACACTATGGCATGGATGCGCCGGACCTCGTCGAAAACTTCATGGACTACGCGAAGGAAGATTGCATGAACATGTTCACCCGCGGCCAGGCGGCCCTGATGCGCAATATCCTCGCCGGTCCGCGCAGCGGCCTGCTCATGCCTGTCACCGGAACCGGGCAGCCCCTGGCTGCCGCGTCGTTTGACGCTTTCCCAAACCCGGGCAGCGGCCCCGTCCAGGTCCGTTTCGACTGTGCCCGAGCCCTCCGCGCCGAATTCCGGCTCTGGTCGCCCGACGGCCGGCTGATCGATCGGATGGCGCCCCAGGCCTTCGAAGCCGGGACACACACCGTCACGCTGGCTTTCGAGCCGAAGCAACCTGGGTTGTATTACCTGGAAATGGCTTCGGAGACAGGCCGGAACGTGACACGCATCGTCCGGCGATAATTATCCGCCTATCGCGGGCAACCCCGCACCGAATCGCGGTAATCATGTGCGCTCCACCTGCCTGCACGCAGGCTTTCGTATTCGCCATGCGCATTGTTGATTCATGGGATATTCCACTTTCCCGAGTTCCGTTCCGTGCTTGCGAATGGCCTACCTTTGATCCGCTATGCGTGTCCTCATCACCGGCGGCGCGGGCTATATTGGGTACAGCCTGGTACGCCAGCTCCTGACCACCACCGGTCCCCTCGATTCGATCGCGATCTATGACAATTTATCGCGGCGCAACTACAGCTTCTTCACCGAAGCCAGGTTCGACCACAAGCCGCTGCGATTCATCCAGGGGGACATCCTCGATGCCCGCCTTTTGGGGGAGTCGCTGAAGGGGATAGACTGCGTCGTGCATCTCGCTGCGCGGGTGACCACCCCATTTGCCGACAGTGATGCACATGCCTACGACCAGGTCAACCATTGGGGCTCCGCCCAGCTCGCCTATGCGATCGAGCAATCGGACGTAGGTCGCGTGGTCTACCTGAGCAGCCTGGCCGTCTATGGCGAGCAGCCCGGTCCCATCGATGAATCGACAGTGCCACATCCGCTGTCCTTTTATGGGCGGTCGAAGTGGGACGGGGAGGAACAACTGCGCGTCCTGGCGCGAAACCGGGATCTCGTCATCCTCCGTTCCGGCAACGTCTACGGGTACAACCCGGCATACCGCATCGATGCGGTCATTAACCGGTTCATGTTCAACGCCCACTTCACCGGCAAGATCACGGTCAACGGAAGCGGTGACCAGCACCGGAGCTTCATCCATGTCGACAAACTTGCCACCGCCGTCGAAGCCGCGGCGCAAGGCCGCATCGCGCCGGGGACCTACAATGTCGCCGAGCACAACCTGACCATCAACGCGATCGCCGGCGAAGTGTCCGCGCTGTACCCGGCGCTCGACATCATCCACGCCCATCACAACCTGCGGATGAAAGACCTCACAGCTGCATTGCCCTGCCGAATCTGGGAGGCCGTCCCCCTTCCCGCCGTCGGCCTTCCGGATGAACTTGCCGCCTTCAAGGCTCAATTTTCTTTCTAAATAACTGGTAATCTGTTATTTACTATTCGCGCCAAGAATCGTTCACAGTGGGCCGGATCGCACATTTCACCCTGAATATCAAGGCCTAACCGGTCGTTTTGGCCGGAAAAGGTTATCTTTGCAACCCTCTGAGCCGCAAGGGCTCAGCCCCGGCGGGGACACATTCACGACAACAGGACAACCGCGGCATGAGCAAGAAACGCATCCTTTTCATCACCCAGGAAATGTCTCCTTACACCGACCTCACCGAGATCTCGGAGGTCCTGAAGAAACTGCCGCTCTATGCGCAGGACAAGGGATTCGAGATCCGGGTGCTGATGCCCCGGTTCGGGAGCATCAACGAGCGTCGCCATCGCCTGCACGAAGTGGTCCGGTTGTCCGGGATGAACATCATCATCAATGACGACGACTATCCGCTGATCATCAAGGTCGCCTCCCTGCCCGGCGCGCGCCTGCAGGTCTACTTCCTCGACAACGAGGAATTCTTCAAGCGGAAGTTCATGTTTGACGACGAGGACGGCACGATGTTCGAGGACAACCAGGACCGGATGGTCTTCTTCTGCAAGGGCGCGGTCGAGACGGTCCGCAAGTTCGGCTGGGCGCCTGACCTCGTACACTGCCACGGCTGGATGACATCGCTGGTCCCCTTCTACCTCAAGACCGCGTACAAGGACGATCCGCTGTTCAAGAAAAGCAAGGTCATCTATTCCGTGTACAACGAGACGCTGGAAGCAGGCTTCGACAAGGAATTCTTCGCCAAGGCGTCGATCAACAATCTCCAGCCGAAGGACCTCAAGGCATACCAAAACGGCACCGGCCACGTTAAGCTCCACAAAGGCGCGATGGACTACGCGGACGCCCTTATCCAGGGCAACAAGAAACTGGACACGGCGCTGGCCAAGGACTTCAAGGCCGCCGGCAAGCCGAGCCTCGGGTACCACGACGCGGAAACCTACCTTGACGCCTATCTCCAGTTCTACAACGAACTGGCCGGTTAACCCAAACCCGTTGTCCCGAGCGAATATGCGCGTACTCCGTTTTGGAATCTTCGCCAGCCTGGCCCTGGTTCTCCTATTGGCCGCCTGTACCCGGTCCGTCCTTATCGGATCGGACTTCCTCGACGACGAGCAATCCCTGATCCAGTTTCGCGACGATCTCGGGCTGACGTTCCATACGCAGCGGACCGACAGTATCCTGGTCCACAGCGACAACGTGAGCAGGCAGCTTTCCACCTACATGGTCGGCCGCATCAACGATCCCATCTTCGGCCGGTACGAGGCCGAGATCTTCGCCCAACCCGTGCTCCCGACGGTCGGCACGCAGCTGCTCGGCTCGACCCTCGATTCGGTGGTCGTCTCCCTGCGCTACGACACGACAGCGCTCTACGGGGATCACGGCAACGAACCGGTTACGATTTCGGTTTACCAGATGGCGGAGAATCCGCCCTTCGAAGGGGAAGTATATTCCAATCGCCGGTTCCTGGTCGATCCCGACCCACTGGGGTCCGTGACCTTCACCCCGCGGCCGCGGGACAGTGTCCTGGTGCATGTGCCAGACACGGTCAAGCTGGTCCCCCAGATCCGCATCCCGCTCAGCCTGCTCAAGATCCGCGACATCCTGTTGCAGGATTCGGTGGTGTTCGAGAACCAGGAC
>CAYMLN010000060.1:0-4895 GCA_964391045.1 uncultured Saprospiraceae bacterium | reverse complement strand
GGACAGCTTCCTCAACTACTTCAACGGACTGCAGATCGTCATGACGTCCGGCAGCAATACGATGCTGGGCATCGACCTCCTGGATCCGGCGAGCGGCATGACCTTCTACTATGACAAAGACGTGCTGATGGATGAGACCTTCCAGTTCGTCTTCACGTCGGGCAGCGTCAAGACCCTCTACTTTGAACATGACTTCACAGGTGCGCCGATCGAAAGCGCCCTGACCCCCGAACCGGAGATCGACAACTGGTACGTCCAGGGGATGGCCGGGCCCACCACCACGTTGTCGGTGAGCGGACTGGAAGGCTTAGGCAACATCGCCATCAACCAGGCGGAACTGGAATTCTACGCGACATTTCCCGAGGGGGACATGGGCAACCTGTACCCGCCGTGCCCTTACCTGGCAACACAGCTCGATGCGGACACGGCGCTTGTCCTGACCAATGACGTGGCGGCTGCCCTGGAAGTGGCGACGGGCAACTATGCCAGCGAGACCTTCAAGCGGCTCTTCGGCGGTTCGGCCAGCGAACCGGATCCCGGCCCGCCTGTAGTGTTCAAGTACACGATGATCGTCACCGACTACATCCAGGACCAGTACGATGCCGTACAGGCGGGAGAAGATCAAAAAGCGCTATATTTAAATCCGATCGTCAAGGGGATCTTTCCCCACCGTGCCGTCGTGTTCGGACCGGGCCATCCGGATTTCGCGCCGAAACTCCGGGTCTACTACACCGACCTCTGATGCCCGCCGGGACTGCGCGACAGCTCTTTCCAACCACCGGGAATGGGAACGAAACCTCAACATCCTCGCGGATGTTCTTGACTTAAACCTGCCACAAGCAAGCGAACTACTATGTGCGGAATCGTCGGTTACATCGGACCCCGCCCGGCCTACCCAATCCTCATCCAGGGCCTGAAGCAACTCGAATACCGGGGCTATGACAGCGCCGGCATCGCCCTTCTCGGCGACACCCTGACCGTCCGGAAAAAGAAGGGCAAGGTGTCCGACCTCGAGGCCTTCGTCGGCACGGACATCCCGCCGGTCTCGGCGGGCATCGGCCACACGCGCTGGGCGACCCATGGCGAACCCAACGACATCAACGCGCACCCGCACGTCTCGCAGAACGGCCACCTCGCCATGATCCACAACGGGATCATCGAGAACTATGCCGTGCTCAAGGCCGCCCTCGAGAACGAGGGATATACCTTCAAGAGCGAGACGGATACCGAGGTCTTCCTCAACCTTATCGAGGCGTACCAGAACCGCGACCACCTCGAGCTGGCCGACGCGATCAGCGTGGCCTTGTCGCAGGTGGTGGGCGCCTACGCCATCGTCGTGGTCGACGACCGCGACCCCGACGTCCTCGTCGCGGCGCGCAAGCAGAGTCCGCTCGTTGTCGGCATCGGTGACGGGGAGTACTTCATCGGCTCCGACGCCTCTCCCATCGTGCGGTATACCAACCGCGTGATCTACCTCAAGGACAACGAGATCGCCATCCTCGACCGCCATGCCGGCGTGACCATCAAGGACAGCAAGAACGTCGTACAGAAGCCGAAGATCGAGGAGATCTCGATGCGCATCGAGGAACTCGAAAAAGGCGGTTACGAGCATTTCATGCTCAAGGAGATCCACCAGCAGCCGCAGACCGTGGCAGACTGCATGCGCGGTCGACTCAACGATCAGGAAGGCTGGGTCCGGCTCGGCGGCATGGAAGAGTATGCCATGCCCTTCGAGCACGCCAACCGCATCATCATCGCCGGTTGCGGCACCTCCTGGCACGCGGGGCTTATCGGCGAGTACTTGTTCGAAGATCTGGCCCGTATCCCTGTTGAGGTCGAGTACGCATCCGAACTGCGGTACCGCAACCCGATCATCCGCGAGGGCGACATCGTCATGGCCATCTCCCAGTCGGGCGAGACCGCGGACACCCTGGCCGCGCTCGAGCATGTGAAGAGCAAGGGCGCCATCATCTACGGCGTCGTCAACGCGGTCGGTTCGTCGATCGCGCGGCTGACCGATGCCGGTTCATACATCCACTCGGGCCCCGAGATCGGCGTCGCATCGACCAAGGCCTTCACCGGCCAGGTCACGCTGCTCAGCCTCGCGGCACTGTGGCTCGGCCATCGGCGCGGTACGTTGCCGAATTCCCGGTATCGCCAGCTCATCTCCGAACTCGCGAAGATCCCCGAGCAGATCGCGGAAACGCTCAAGACGGAGGAACAGATCAAGTACATCGCTGCGGAGATGACCGAATACAACAACGCGCTCTTCCTTGGCCGCGGCTATAACTTCCCCGTCGCCCTCGAAGGTGCGCTGAAGCTGAAGGAGATCTCGTACATCCACGCCGAGGGCTACCCGGCCGCGGAGATGAAGCACGGCCCGATCGCCCTCATCGACGAGCAGATGCCCGTCGTCGTCCTGGCGACCAACCAGAGCGCCTACGACAAGATCCTAAGCAACATCCAGGAGGTCAAGGCGCGCAAGGGCAACGTCATCGCCATCGTCTCCAACGAAGCGAAGGAGATCCGTAAGTTTGCCGACCACGTCATCGAGATCCCGGAGACGGCCGAGCCGTTCTCGCCGCTGCTCTCCGTGATCCCGACCCAACTCCTCTCCTACCACATCGCCCGCATGCGCGGCTGCAACGTGGACCAGCCGAGGAACCTGGCGAAGTCAGTCACCGTGGAATGAACAGTGAACAGTGAACAGTGAACAGTGAACAGTGAACAGTGAACAGTGAACAGTGAAAAACTAAAAGTTAAAAGTTAAGGGAAAGAATCCTGCTTGAATGTTTCCGTTACTCCGAGTTTGGAATGGGACGTTTCCGACCAGGACGATTGAGGCAATGTGAGGCTTAGCGGCCTCGGACAAGATAGCGAAACAGAAATGGAATTCCTGGCGTCGCATTCCTGATGACGGTTATGAACAGCGCTCTGCGGCTCCGTGAGAAATGTGAAAGGCCCTCGATCAGCCATTAGACTTCCAGAATCGCGAAAGGAAGACATTGCAGGCCAGATAAAACATAGACAATAAACAAAACCGACAATTACCCGGTCCGCATACCGGTGCCAATACAACGACCATGACAGAAAGAAAGAATATCGGGGAAACGCTGCTGGAATACAACGCCGTGCGTCCCCACCTGGAGCTGCCGGAATACGGCCGCCACATCCAGAACATCATCCGCCACGCGAAGGAGATCGAGGATCCCGAGAAGCGCCAGGAATACGTGGAAGTCGCGATCGAGCTGATGAACCAGATGCTGCCGGGCAGCAAGAGCGTCAAGGACATCGAGGACAAGCTCTGGAACCACCTTTTCTTCATCGCCGAATACGACCTCGACGTCAAGGTGCCGGAGGGCGTGACGATCCACCACAAGGCGGACATTTTCATGAAGCCGGGCGAAGTGGAATATCCGCAGAAGCCCATCAAGTATCGGCACTACGGCTGGAACGTGCACAACATGATCGAGAAGGCCATGGCCATGGAACCGAGTCCCAAGCGCGACGAATTCGCCAAGGTCATCGCCGCGTACATGAAGCTGGCCTACCGCAACTGGAGCAAGGAACAATTCGTCAACGACGAGCACATCAAGTCCGACCTCCGCAAGATGTCAAAGGGAGAACTCGACGTGCCTGAGGACGCGTACATCGACCACTTCAAGAACGTCACGGGCGCGCCGATCAACGTGGCGCCGCTCATCATGCGCAAGAAGCCGCAAAAGAACCAGCCCGCACAGCCCGGCCAGGGCTTCAGCAACCAGCGGCGTTTCAATAATCAAGGGAAGCAAGGTGGGGGGAAGAAGAACAAGAAACGCTATTGATGGTTAACGGATATCGGTAAACGGATAACGGTAAACGGTAAACGGTAAACGGATAACGGATAACGGCAAACGGATAACGGTAAACGGTAAACGGTTAATGTGTAGGGTGTAGGGTGTAGGGTTTAGAGTTTAGGGTTTAGAGTTTAGGGTTTAGGGTTTAGAGTTTAGGGTTTAGGGTTTAAATTCTTTAAAGGATACACATTACACATTAACCATTACACATCACAAGTTCAGCTGCAATCCCTTCCGGGGCAGGGGACCCAAAGAAGACGACTGACCAGTATTATGATCCACGAACTTCCGCAACAGAATACCTCCTGGTGGTGGAAGGGGCTGGTGATCCTGCTGCCCGCGCTCCTGATCTACTTCAACTTCCAGAAGATCTTCGCATGTCCGGAGTGCTTTCTCTATGAGAACCTCGGGGACGGGCTGAAAAACTACTATACCCTCGCCTATTATGTCGAGCATGACAACGGCTGGTGGTTTTCCGGGATGAACTATCCGTACGGCGAGCATGTCATCTATACGGACAACCAACCGATCCTCGCGCTTGTGCTCGGCTGGATCGACCGAAATATAACGGACCTCAACGGGCATGTGGTGGGGACGCTCAACATGCTGCTCCTGGTTGGCTTCTATGCAGGCATCCTGTTGACGTACGCCTTGCTTCGTCGCTGGGGCATCGGCCGGTGGTGGAGTCTGGTGGCTGCGGCCTGCATCATCCTGCTGTCGCCGCAACTGTGGCGATTCCAGGGCCATTACGGGTTGGCGTGGATGTGCTTCTTTCCCGGCTTCTTCCTCCTGCTTGACAAGACCGTGCGCGGGCCGGGCCGGGCATGGCCCTGGGCCCTGGGCACCGGCATGGCCATCGTGGCCATGAGCCTGAGCCATATGTACTTCCTCCTGCTGTGCGGGATGTCGGGCCTTGCGTGGATCTTCTTTTACGGTTGGTTCGACCGCAAGAATCCCGGTTCGCGGAGTCGCCTTGTGACCGCAGGTGTGCTGGGCATCCTGTTGCCGGGCATGTTCCTCGTCGGGCTGCGCAAATTCACGGATCCGGTCAGGGACCGG
>CAYMLN010000059.1:0-9423 GCA_964391045.1 uncultured Saprospiraceae bacterium | reverse complement strand
CTCCTGATGGCTTCATCGAAAGCCGCGGGGTTATCATCGAGAAACGAAACGGCTACCGGAAGGATATAGATGGGCAGGTTAAGCTCAAGGAGCATGTTGCGGTGCGTGTCGAGCCGCATCGCATCCTTCTCGGTCGTCAGGATGATCGGTTGGCGTCCCTCGGAAAACACCTTGAAGTGGCGCGCGATGTCGCCGATGTCAAACGAGGAAAACGGGTGGTGGTCGTTGTATTCCAGGAGATGGACATCACCTGCCCGTTCCGCGACATATTCCATGAGGTATTCGGTTCCGGCAATGGCAACGACGAGCAGGATGTCGAGGTTTTCCCGAAGGGGCATCCGCTCCGGCGGCCCGTACATCTTGTACGGATGACCGTAGATATATCGACTGAAGAAGACCTGTTGCCGGTCCTCCAACCTCACCTCTTCCGCGATCGTTCGGCGCTCCTCCGCGGACAAGGCCGGCGGACACTTCGTCACGATGATCATGTCGGCCCGCCGGGCACCGCCGCGCCATTCGCGAAGCCGGCCCACGGGGAGCAACACATCGCGCGTGTAGAGCCGGTTGTATTCCGTCAACATGATGTTGAGCCCCGGTACGACCTCGCGATGTTGGAATCCGTCATCCAGCAGGATGGCCTGCGTCTGTGGATACCGGGCGATCACGCGCGGAATGGCCAGGCTGCGGCTTTCCGATACGACCACGGGCACATGGGGAAACTTGCGCTTGAACTGCAGCGGCTCATCGCCCGACTGGGTGGCGTCCAATTCAGGACGGACCTCCACATAGCCCGTGGTCTTTCGCTTATATCCCCGGCTGACGACGGCGAGATAGAGATACTCGTGCAGGAGACGGAGGAGGTATTCGATATGCGGCGACTTTCCCGTGCCGCCGACGGAAAGATTGCCGACGCTGATCACGGGGACGTTAAACACCACGCCTCTCAGGAGGCCGATGTTGTACAGGCCATTCCGGATGGCCACGCCCGCGCCGTAGAGCAAGGCGAGCGGCAACAGGAGCAGCTTGAGGACCCACTGGTTGATCATGGAACGCGAAGGTAAAATATGACCTTTGGCCGGGACACCGGTTATTTCTGGGCCTTCGACACGAGCCACATCGCGAGTGATCCGAACGCCATGTTGGGCAGCCACATCGCCAGCATCGGGTTCATGCCCAGGTTGGTCGAAAAGGTGAGGGCAAACTTGCTGACGAAGACGAAGATGGCCCCGATGGCGACGCCGAGCGCCAGGTTGAGGCCCATGCCGCCGCGTTGCTTCCGGCTCGCGATCGATACGCCGATGACCGTGAGGATAATGATCGTGAACGGCTCCGCCCATCGCCGGTGGTATTCCGACCGCATCACCCGGGATGACCCGATGCCCCGCTCCTGTTCGAACCGGATATGGCGGCTCAGCTCGGGGGTCGTCATCATCTCCTTGTCATTGGAGTAGTAGACGAAATCGGACGGGTACAGCGCAATGGCCGTGTCGATCTCCATGCCCCGGCCGGAGAAATACCGTTCACGCCCGTCCTCCCAGGTCCGCACCTCGTAGTCGTTGAGTCGCCACTTGCCCGATTCGCGCAGGTAGCGGAACGTCTTGGCCTTGAGCATGTAGACCAGTTGCAGGCTGTCGAATTGTTCGAGCCGGAAACCCGTGCCGCTGCTGTCCGTCGACAGGTAGTGGTCGATGAACACCTTGGTCTCGGGCCCGATGAAGAGATGGATATTGCCCGACTTGACCCGGATGTTGTTCTTGAAGATGTACTTGTTCTGGAACGTCAGCATCGTCTTGCTGCCGCGCGGGAAGACGATGTGGTTGCCGAGAAGATACAAGCCGGCCAGCAGTCCCGCGGCGACCAGGAACGGGCGCAGGAAGCGGCCGTAACTCATGCCGGCGTTGAGCATCGCGACGACCTCGGTGTTGCGCGCCATGCGCGACGTGAAGAAGATGACCGAGATAAGCGCGAAGATGGGCCAGAGCAGCCCGTTGATCCACGGGATGTAATTCAGGTAATAATCGAGGAGGATCTCCTTGCGCGTGACCGGCTGCTCGACGAACTTCTCGATGTGCTCGCTGAAATCGATGGTGATCGCCAGCAGCGAGAACAACATCGCCGTGAAGAAGAACGTGGTGAGATATTTCCGGATGATGTACCGGTCGAGGAGCCTGAGCAAGGAGCCTGGGTTTACGGCTGCAAACTTAGCCCAAATGCAGCATTTACGCGGGTTTATGACGGTCACGCGTCATTCCGGACGCCGCCATGCCCCGTTCCCGTTTCGTCAAAATGAGGTACTTTGCCGATGGAATCACATTCCGCCAGACACCATGAGCGACCCCGGCCAGCTGACCGTCGAGAAACTCCAGCAGGAGCTCAGCCTCAAGCAACTCCAGATCAACAGCCTGTTGACCATCACCCAGGCCATCAACGACAACGTGGCCGCGCCCGAACTGTACAACATGTACAAGTCCTTCATTGGGTGGGAAATGGGCATCCGGAAGATGGCCCTGTTCTTCAAGGAGGACGATGAGTGGGTGTGCACCACCCAGCTCAAGGCCGAGGCCCTGGCGGAACACCGCGACCTGGGTCCCGCGCTCCTCCGGTACGCCAAGACCCAGCGGATCACCGAGAACGACCCCGGTCCTTTCCAGGGCTTTGACCTCATCATTCCCGTCTACCACAAGCGGAACCCGATCGCCTTCGCGCTCATCGCCGGCGTGCGTGCCGATGCGGACGAATACACGCGCATCCAGTTCATCACCACATTCACCAACATCATCGCCGTCGCGATCGAGAACAAGCGGCTGTTCCGCAAGCAGATCGAGCAGGAGCGATTCGCGCGGGACATGGAACTGGCCAGCAGCGTGCAGAAGATGCTCATCCCGGATCACATCCCGGTGAGCCGCTACTTCGACATTGCGACGGTTTACCAGCCTCACCTGACCGTCGGCGGCGATTACTTCGACTTCATCCCCTACGACGAGAAGCGCATCGCCTTCTGCATTGCCGACATCAGTGGAAAGGGTGTGTCGGCGGCCATCCTGATGGCCAATTTCCAGGCGATCCTGCAAAGCCTGATCTACCAGTACCGCGACCTCGAGACCTTCATCATCGCCCTCAACCAGGCGGTGTACCGCATCACGCAGAGCGACCGCTACCTGACCCTTTTCATCGGGGAACTCAACCTCCGCACCAACCGGCTCAACTACATTAACGCGGGGCACTATCCGCCGTTCCTCATCCAGCGCGGCGAGATGACCCGCCTGGAGACCGGCTGTACGATCATCGGGGCCTTCGAGTCGCTGCCCGCCATCGAAATGGGTGAGGTCGACCTCGCCCCGGAGGGCATCATCTTCTCCTGCACCGACGGATTGATCGACGTGGAGAACGAACTCGGCTTCTACTTTGACGAGCAACAACTCCACGACGTCCTGCAGAATGCCCCCGGCGCGGTTTCGGCCGCCGAGATCAACGACAGGATGATGCAGGCCGTGGACCACTTCCGGGGCAGCCGGCCATATCCCGACGATATCGCCATGCTCACCTGCCGCTTCGGCATAACATCCTGATCGACACGCGTGGGCGCGTTTGCGGGAAATGCGGATTTCCCGTAGCTTTCGCCCTTTCGTTCAAGGCGTTATAAACGGACGCCGTACGCACAGGGAGGCACATTGAGAAACAAGACCGCAGCAGGATTAATGGCGTTGTTCGGGGGTTGGGCCGGCATCCACAGGTTCTACCTGGGCCAGACGGGGCTTGGCATCCTGTACTTCATGCTGATGTTCATCGGCGTCTCCTTCGTTCTCGGACTCATTGATGCTGTCGTCTTCTTTGGCATGAGCGAAGCGGAATTCAACCGCAAGTACAATGCGGAGGCCGGCATGGTGCCGCCGATCTATCACCGGCGCACCCAGGGCGGTTTTCCTCCCCCCGTCGAGCGACGCGGCTCACGCTTCGGATCGCCCGTCCGCAACATGAAAGTGCCGGACAAGACCGTCCAGAACCCGCACAAGGTCAACGGGATCAAGAAGTACAAGGACTTCGACCTCGACGGCGCCATCGAGGACTTCAAAAAGGGGCTGGAGCTCGAGCCCAAGGATATTGCCCTGCACTTCAACCTGGCGTGTGCGTATTCCCTGACCGAGCAGGTCGACCTGGCCTACGCGCACCTCGATCGTGCGGTCGCGCTCGGCTTCAACGACTTCGAGAAGATCAAGACGCACGACGACCTGGCCTTTGTCCGCATCCAGGACCGCTGGGACGACTTCAAGCAAAACGGTTTCCAACTCAAGACCGGCCAGTTGCCGGCCACCCCCGCCCCGCCGCCTCCCGCCCCGCGCCTCGAGGTGCCGGCCCAGGATGACGCCCTGCTGACCCAACTCAAGCGGCTGGCCGACCTGCGCGACCGCGGCCTGTTGTCCCAGCAGGAGTTCGACATGGAGAAACGAAAACTGACGCGTTAAACTTTTCCTAAGCCGTGCCCATTTTGGCACAGTCTTTCGTCTTACAAGAGAAACCTGAACGCCCATGATCGCCCGGGAACTGATCTCCCAGCTTATCCATCCGCTCCGCACGTCGGATACGGGCGAGCAGGCGCTGACGTACATGCACGTGTACCACCTCAAGCACCTGCCGATCGTCAACAACGAACAACTGCTCGGTACAATCGCGGAAGAGGACATCACGACGCATCCTCTCGGCGAAGCCATCGGCGCGTATGATCTCAGCCTCAGCCGCGCTTTCGTCCACGATACGGCACACATGTTCGAGGCGATGAGCGTCATGGCGGACAACAAGCTCACGGCCATCCCTGTCGTCGACGAGAAGGACAACTACCTCGGCCTGATCACCCTGGAGGACCTCATCCAGTACTATGCCCGCAGCTTCTCCTTTGCGGAACCCGGCGGCATCATCGTGCTGGAGTTGCACCGCGCGAATTACAGCCTGGCGGAGATTTCCCGCATCGTGGAGAGCGAACATGCCCTGATCCTGAGTAGCTTTCTGACCCAGGACGCGGAAGGCGGACGCATCTATGTCACCATCAAGGTCAATCAAACCGACACCCAGCACCTCCAGGCGACCCTCGAGCGCTTCGGGTATACGGTCAAGGCGACCTTTGCCGAAGGCGGCTATTTCGAGAGCCTGCAGGACCATTACGATGCCCTCGTGCATTATCTCAACGTCTGACCGCGTCCGCCGGTTACGGTCCTGCCTCCTGCTGCTTTGTCTTTTCATTGCCCTGGGCGCCGGCGCCCAGACGGTCACGGTGCGCAGCATCGAGATCTCCGGCAACAAGAAGACGCGTACATCCATCATCCGGCGCGAACTCACCTTTTCCGAAGGCGATACCCTGCTCCAGGCCGAGCTCGGGCAGGTCATGGAAAGGAACCGCAACAACCTGATCAACCTCGGCATCTTCAACCAGGCGGTGGTCAACGTGTCAGAGTGGGATACGAAGAACCACGTGATCGACGTGACCGTCGCCGTCCACGAATCCTGGTACATCTATGCCGCGCCGATCTTCGACCTCGCGGACCGCAACTTCAACGTTTGGTGGAACACGTATGATGCGGCGCTCAACCGCGTCAACCTCGGCGGTCGGCTGGACTGGCTGAATTTTTCCGGCCGGAACGACAAGCTGAAAGCCAAGCTCCAGTTCGGCTACACGCCCAAGCAGGAATTCGAATACCGGTTTCCGTTCCTCGACCGCCGGCAGCGCTTCGGGATCACCACCGGATTTTTCCATTCGTCCAACAAGGAGGCGGCCTACGGCACGGTGGCCAACCGCGAGCAGTTTGTCCGCATCGACGACCGGAAGATGATGGAGCGGTACCGCGGCGCCGTGCGGCTCACGTATCGGCCGTCGATCCTGCTCCGCCACGAACTTGATGTCGTCTATCAGCATGTCGATGCCGATTCGCAATTTGTCGCCGACTACAACCCGTCCTTGTTCCGAAATGGCGGAACGACACATGAAGCCGTCACCCTGCGGTATACGTTTGAATACGACAACCGCAACATCAAGATCTTCGCGGAGAAGGGCATTCGGGTCCTGCTCGAAACGGAGAAAGTTGGATTCGGCCAACAGGCCGATGAAAACCTGTTCAAGAGCAACGGACTGTTCGAAGGCAACATAACCACGGGACGGCGGTTCCAACATCGCTTCACCGTATCCGGCAAGTATTCATGGATCCGGAGCCGTCCGTCGTACATGCACTACCAGGCGCTCGGGTATGGGCAGCATTACATCCGGGGCTATGAGCTCTACCTCGTCGACGGCCTCGACTTCGTCCTGGGCAAGTACCAGTTTGCCTTCAAGCTCTTCGATGAGAAAATCACGCTGGGCGAATGGATCCCGATGACCGCGTTCCGCGAGATGCCCTTTCGCGTTTTCCTCTCCTTGCACGCCGAGTCCCCCGCCGCTGAGCATACGGTTGGCCAGCGGCGGGGGACTCGGCGTGCAAGTCCTGCTCTACCACAACATGTTGTTCGATTTCAACTACAGCGGCAATCATTTGGGCGAGTGGGGCTTCTTCATCCACAACCGCACCAATTTCTGAGTCAAGTTCGGACGCGTAATGGAGAAGCGCTTATTTCAAGGCGGCTCCTTCGCGGTTGATGCCCGCGACGAATGACCGGGCCGGGCGCTTGTGTTGCGTGTACACCCCGGCCATGGCGTTGGCCACGCCTTCGGCCTCCAGGCGCTCCTTGCAGAGCGCGAAGATCGCGGGGCCGGCGCCGCTGATGCTGCAGGCCAGTGCGCCGTGCGTCATCGCCGCGGCCTTCACCTCGCTGAAATGCGGGACCAGGGGCGCACGCTGGTGTTCGACCAGGAGATCCTGCATCGACCTTCCGATCAGGTCCAGGTCGCCGTTGTGCATGCCGATGACGAACGCGCCGAGATTGGCGGCTTGGCGGACCGCATCGGTAAACAGTACATCTGGCCGGAGGATCCCGCGCGCCTCGCGCGTGGCGATCTGCATGTCCGGCAGCAGGATGGCCATGAAGAGGCCCGGGGGCATGTAGATCCGGTGGTAGTCGGCGGTGGCGATGTCCCGCACCAGTACGAGGCCGCCGATCAGGGCGGGCAGCACGTTATCGCCAACAGGTGTAACGCTGGCGAGCAATTCGCCTTCGATGGCGAAGGGCAGCAGGTCGCGCCGTTCGAGCGGGCGACCGAGCATTTCATTGACGAGTACCGCGGCGGCCGCTGCGCTCGAGCCGCTGCTGCCCAGGCCGCTGCCGGCCGGGATGTGTTTGTGGATGCGCAATTCGAGGCCGCGGTCGGGCTCACCGACGTGAGCGAGGAGGGCCTTCGCGGCACGGGCGGCGACGTTGTGGTCGGGTTCGTGCGGGATTCCTTTTTTCGCACCGGTGATCTCCGTGATGCGGATGCCGGGCATGTCGGACCATGTACCGATGATCTCATCGCAGGGAATGTCGAGCGCCATGCCCAGCGCGTCGAAGCCGCAGGCCAGGTTGGATACGGATGCGGGCGAGACGACCTTGATGCCGGATTTCATGGCTGCAAGTTACAACGCCAATGAAAGCCTACAGGCAAAGGGATTACCCCATGGCCAATACCAGATATGAACAAATACGGGGGCGGCAAGCAATTTTATAATTTCGATCAATAAACCTGGAAAGGATTCCATGCGAACCCATTTGGTCTTGATACTCCTGACAGCCTTGTCCCTTTCCGGTTTCGCGCAAGCGATCAGCGGCCGGGTCACGGATACTTCCGGCCGGCCGCTGGAGGGCGTCGTTATCCAATTGGTGCGGTCAGATGTGCATGCGCACTCCGGCCCGACGGGGCGGTTCCTGCTCGAAGGCGTGTTGTTGACGGATACCGTCTATTTCTCCATGTTGGGGTATGCTTCCTTATCCCTGACAGGCGGGCAGGTGATGGAGAGACAGGTCATCAAACTTGCCGAGAGAGCCTTTGACCTGTCGGAGGTCGTGATCACCCCGGGAATCGATCCGGCCCACCTCATCGCCGACATTGACTTGCGGGTATCGCCGGTCAACTCCTCCCAGGAACTATTGCGCAAGGTCCCGGGGCTGATCATCGGGCAACATGCCGGCGGCGGCAAGGCCGAGCAGATGTTCCTGCGGGGATTTGATCTCGACCACGGCACCGACATCCTCATCACCGTTGACGGGATGCCGGTCAACATGGTCTCCCACGCACACGGCCAGGGCTATGCCGACCTGCACTTCCTGATCCCGGAGACGATGGAACGGATCATTTACGGTAAAGGCCCATACGCCCCGGAGCAAGGCAACTTCACGACGGCCGGCTATGTCAACTTCAGCACGAAGGAACGGCTCGATCAAAGCCTGTTGAAAATGGAGGCGGGTCAATTCAACACCTGGCGAATGCTGGGCATGTTCAATCTCCTGTCGTCATCCCAGCATGGCGCGTATGTGGCGGCGGAATTCCTGGGCACCGACGGGCCGTTTGAAAGCCCGCAAAATTTTACCCGCTACAATCTCATGGGACGGTATTCCGGCGTGTTGCCCAACGACGATGAGATCAGCCTGTCCGTGTCCGTATTCAGCAGTCAGTGGGACGCCTCCGGGCAGATCCCGGAGCGGGCGGTGCGCAACGGAACGATTACCCGGTTCGGCGCCATCGACGATACGGAAGGCGGCAAGACGGGACGCGTCAATGTTAACCTCGCGCACCGGAAAAGCCTCGCGCGAAACACGTTTCTTCGGAGTCGGGTCTTTGTTACACGATATGATTTCGACCTCTATTCAAACTTCACCTTCTTCCTTCGCGACCCCGAGAACGGCGATCAGATCCGCCAGCGGGAAGAACGCTGGCTGACCGGCCTCCAGAGCGAACTGAGCCATGCCGCCCGGTGGCTCGGCGGGGAGAGTCTGCTCACTGCCGGCCTTCAACTTCGCAGCGATGCGGTAAACAACGATCAATTATCCTACACGCTGGGCCGCTATACTGCGCTGGATACCGTCCAGCTGGGTGACGTACAGGAAACCAACCTGGGCGGTTATGCCGGTCTTCGCCAGGCCTGGGGAGACTGGGTGATTTCTCCCGGGTTTCGGGTGGACGCGATGAATTTCGTCTACCGAAATGCCGTGGGCGCCTATGATGCCGCGAATGCGAGCCGGGCGATCGTCAGCCCGAAGTTGACGATCGCATATCAACCTGTTCCCGACTGGCAATTTTATGTCAAGGCAGGGCGCGGTTTTCACTCCAACGATACGCGTGTGGTGCTCGACCAGACCGGTCGCGATATTCTTCCCGCAGCATACGGGGCCGACCTGGGCGTTTATTGGAAACCCGGGCGCGGCTTGCTTGCCCACGCGGCTGTCTGGGGATTGCGGCTCGACCAGGAATTCGTCTATGTCGGGGATGAAGGCATCGTCGAGCCTGGCGGCAGGACGCGGCGGCATGGC
>CAYMLN010000058.1:0-9451 GCA_964391045.1 uncultured Saprospiraceae bacterium | reverse complement strand
GGAAACCGGGAAAGATGGTGATCCCGGAATCCGAGGTCAGGAAGCCGAGGATGCCCAGCTGCTGTCCGATCAGGAAGATGCTGATGACGATCCCGACCATGATCCCGATGCTCTTGGCCCGGTCGTAGCGCATGAATTTGATGGCCGTGCCGATCATGTCCCGGTCAGGTTAGAGCGTGATGATGCATTCCACTTTCGCGTTGATGAGCAGGTCCGGATCGTCGCGCAGGGCGACGCGGATCTCGCGCACGCGCCGGTCTTCCTGGTCGCCGGCCTTCTCGGAGAAAATCGACTTCCGCTTGAGATAGGGGGAAAGAAGCGTGATCTCGCCGCTCGCGATGATCTCCGTCGTGCCGGTGTACCGGATATCGACCCGCTGGCCGGTCCGAAGGCGCTGGGCGAAAAGTTCGTCCACCTCGGCGCGGATGATCTTCCGGCCGGCCGGCGCGAATTGTGCATATGGCGTGAACTGCGACAGGGCGGCGCCCGGAGAGACCAGGACGTCGAGGAGCTGGCCGTCCGACGGGGCGCGCAGTTTTTTCTTTCCGGCCTCCGCTTCCGCCCGGCGGAGTTCCTGTTCGATCTCGCCGAGGCGGCCTTCGGCATACTTCACCAGGGCGCTGGCCCGGGCAAGGTCTGCAGTGATCGTGCGAACATCATTGGCGAGGTCGTCGACGACTTGTTGAGTTTCGGCGCCTTTCTGCTGGAGTTGGCGCGCGGTGGTCAATTGCTGTTCCGCGTGTGCGAGTCTCGCTTCAGCCGATCGAACGCCCGCCTGCTCGACCTCGATCTGGGCGCGTTGTGTCCCGCGCTCGCGTTGAAGCTTGCGAACGGCCAGTTGTTCGAGTTCGTCATCCAGTTGCACGAGCAACGCACCCTGCATCACGCTGTCGCCGGCCTGGTAAAAGATTCGCGTGATGATGCCATCGGTGGTCGAAGAAAGGTCGACAAGGTCTTTCTCGGGTTCGACGCGGCCGATTCCCACGACCTGGCTTACCTCCGCGGCGGCCGGCGTCACGATGGCGGTTTCGGCGGGTGTGTTGGCCTGGTCGCCGCGGCAGGCGGCCAGCAGCAGGAGCACGACGGGCAGGACGGGAATGGCACGATGGATCATGGTCATGGATGCTGGGGTTGGAGGATGGAATCGTGTGTCTGCATCGCTGTCATACATCGGCAATGTTCAGTGAGGTAATTCATCGGCCGGCGGCGTTTCGGATACGTATCCGTCGTTGACATAGATAATGCGATCGGCATAGGGCCGGAGGCGGAGGTCGTGGGTGACGATGGCGACCGATTTTCCTGCATTGGCCAGGCTCCTCAGTTCGGCCATGACGGTGGCCGCACTCTTGGCATCCAGCGCGGCGGTCGGTTCGTCGCAGAGGATGATCGCCGGGTCGCCGACCAGGGCGCGGGCGATGGCCACACGTTGTTGCTGGCCCCCGCTGAGGGCCCGGGGAAGATTCTTCATGCGGTCGGCCATGTCGACTTTTTGAAGTGCTTCAACAGCGCGCTGGCGGGCGACTTTTTTCGGTACGCCCATGAGCAGCAAGGGCTGCATGACGTTTTCCAGGCCGTTGAGCGGCGCGAGGAGATTGAAGCTCTGGAAGACGAAGCCGATGTTCTCCAGCCGGACGGCCGCGAGGTCCCGCTGGTTCATGTCATTGATCCGCTGGCCTGCGACATAGACGTCGCCGCGCGTCGGGAAGATCACGCAGCCGATGAGCGAGAGCAGGGTGGTCTTGCCGGAGCCCGAAGGCCCGATGATCAGGGTGAGTTGGCGGGCAAACAGGTCCAGCGTGGCCGGTTGGAGGGCAGTGATCAGGGTATCCCCGGTTCGATATTCCTTGCTGGCCTGTTGTAGGCGTGCGACCGTGTCCATGTCCGCGTGTTTCCTCCCTCAAGATACGGGCATCGGGCTTGACCGCAGGCGCCCGTTGTGCAGGAGGAGGGCATTGGCGTCAGCGATTGAAAACGAGGAAGACCACCTGGAACCAGGCGAACCCGACGATCCCGATGCCGATGGCGGGCAAGACGGAGAGGCCATGCGTCACGCGCACGGCGAGCGGGAACAGGATCCCGAAGGCGACCGCATAGGCGCCGTAGGCGATCCACAGCAACGTGCGGAAGATGGTCGGCGAATTCATGGCGATCTCATGAGCCCGTGCATCGATCACGCCGATCGCGCTCAGGAAGCTCATCGGGAGATCGTGGAGCAGGCCGCACAACATGGCCAGGCTGATCGCCAGGCCGATGGCGGCCAGGGTATGCTCGAAGGTTCCTTTGCCGCCGGCAGCACGGGCAAGCAGGTGCATGAGGACGGTGGCCGACCACCAGCCCAGCAGCATGCTCGGCGCGAGGAGAAAGCGGTTCCATCCATAATACGCCTCCCTGGAGATATTGAGCCATGGTGTGAACACCGAAGGCGCCCCATGCCCGAGGGTCAGGAAGACATACATCGCGGTGTAGCCGGCGATGGGGACCAGGATGAACTGAAATGCGCGGACCAGGACAGCATCGTGATTCCGCAAGGCGCCAAATGCGGCGGCCGGTCGTCGGAAAGCCAGGCAGTAGATGGACAGGAATCCAGCGGGAGCTGAAGCGGACATAGCAGGCGCTGCATTTAACCGGGTTCACCAAGGCTTGCTTTGCGCCAAAGCAAAGCGCCGGCTGCCAGCGACCCGGCGACCAGCCCCAAATCGAGCCACACGCCAAGCCACAGGACGCCGATCAGGCCGTACAACAAGCCAAAGGCGGCAACGGTCAGCAGGATGCCGCGCGATTCAAGTCCCCGAAGGAGGAAAAGGAAGCCCATGACAACGGCAATTGTCGGGCACGGGATCAGTCCCGCCGGCGAGGCAAACAGGTAGGTGATGAGGTTGTCGGCCTGGAGGAAATGCGGATAGACCAAACCATAGGCGAGCATGGCGATCCCGGTGACCATGGCGCGCGTGTCGCCAAACGTCACGTAGGCTGCGGACAGTCGCATACCGAACGCGAAGACCATGACCGTCATCAGGCCGAAGAGTGTGCCGTTGAATGCGTTGCCAGTCATAAAGGCCAGCGACGCGACGGAGAGCAGGGGCAGGCAGAGGAAGATGGCCGCGGCGCGCCTCCCGGGCCGCCACTTGCCCGTCAGCGCCGCGAGCGCAAGAAAGAAGACCGCATGCCACAGGATGGCGACAGAGTAGTATTGGTTGGCCAGCGCGTGCAGGCCGGCGAGGATGTCCGGGGCGGAGGGCATTTGAGCGTTCTGTTGCCGCCAAAGTTACCTAATCCGGTTTTGTTCAAGCAGCGCTCGTCGTCAAGCGAAACCATGGATCCGGGAATCCGGTCTTGAGTACCTGATGTTAAATGGCAAGGTGATCGTTAAGGTATGCGGACCACCGTCGCCCAAAACTGCCGCTGGCCCGCACTGGCCCGGACGAAGTACGTCCCCGGCGCGTGTTGCGTCAGGTCAATCGCCAGGGTCGAGTTATCCGGTGTTTCAATTCGTCGCGTGATCAGGCGACCCGCCGTATCGAAGATGTCGACGGTGAGCTTGTCCTGCGAGGCCGGGAGTTGGAGGCACACCAGTTCACGTGCGGGGTTGGGGTACACATGCATGCGCTCCGTCCTGCTGGGTCGGTCAACGCTTGTGGTTTCGCCGGTGATCTTGATGAGTGTTGTCGTCCCGAACGTACCGGGAATGACCTGTCCGTCAATCGTGATCGTATCCGAATGCGTGACGCTGACCAGGATGTCATCCACACCACGTGCGGCGATGGACATGCCATAATCGACGCCCCGGCCGGAGATCCCCTTGGCCCAGCGGAAATTTCCGGATCCATCGAAGGACAGGATAAATGCTTCTTCGGAATTTTCCCGTTCACCGGTGACGAAGCCGGGCGCCCATTCGACCGGATCGCCTCGCTGGCTGCCCAACAGGTATATGTTTTCCGCATCATCCAGGGCCATGCCCTGATGGTGCGAGATCATCGCGCCGGTCCAGCCGGTATCGCCGGGCGTCTCCCGCACCCAGGTGAATGCATCCGCGTCCAGCCGGCTCAGGAAGAAGTCGTAGCCCATGCCGGCCGGACCGACATACGCCAGGCTGTCGAACGTCGGCGCCACGGCCGTCTGGCCAGCGTAGTAGGTTCTTGTGCCATCGCTCCAGACCTGGTTGACCACGCACGAGATGTCCTCGATCGCCCGCATCCATTGCACGGTGAGATTGCCGTCGAGGGAAAGGACGTAGTTCGTGTATTCGTCGACGGGCTCCAGGTAAACGGAATCGACGTCGATCGTGCCCATGCATCCGCCGCCGATCACGTAGCCGTCCCCATTCGTCTTTTCAGTGATCGTGAACACGTAGCCCAGGCCGTCCAGGTGTTTCGCGCGGATCACGTTGCCCTGCGGATCGACCTCATACAGGATGACGTTGCCGCCAAATCCCGAATCGGTCGTGAAGACATGTTCTCCTCGATGATTCACCGTCCAGGCGGAAATGGAGTCGCCGAAAAAGGGTAGATGTTCAATGATGCCCTCCTCATCCATCCGGCAAAGCACGTATTGGCGGCTCGGGAAGGTGTACAGGCTGTCGTTCAGTCGCAGCTCGAGATAGGCGCTGACCCGCATATAGAGATATTCGCCCATCGCTTCCATGCCCACGACGGCGGCATTGCCACCGATCTGGTATTCGCCGCTCACCTCACCGTCAGCATCGAAACGCATGATACGGACATCCCCATGGGAAATGTTGTACGCGGTGTGATGGTCTTCAACGTAGGCCATCCAATAGCCGTCATCCGCCATGCGGACGATCGACGGGTTGCTGTACGGATTGATCGGATGGACAGTCCGGAAGGTCTTATTCCATTCGACCGACTGGGCGCCGGCGGCAATGGCCGCGACCAGGAACAGCGCGGCGAGTGAGTATTTCATGTGGTGGTGTGATGGTCAATGCGGGGTAGATACGCGGGGCGGGAGGAGCGCTGCCTGATGCTTCGCAGTTTAGCGTTTAGAGATTAGCGTGTAGGGTTTGTGGAGGGCGAGTTGATGAGTTTTATCAGGTTTATCAGGTTTATTTTCTGTGCGCTCTTCATAAGCCTGATAAACCTTCACCCCTCACCTCTAACCTCTAACCTCTACACTCTAAACTCTTTGCCCTCTGCTCACAAGTCCGCCGGCCTGAGCAGCAGCGCCGCGCACGCCGAGGCCATGAGCAGGCGCTCGCGGGGCTCGAGGTCCTTGAGGTAGATGATCCCGTTGTCGATGATCGACACGGCGGCCACCGGCTCGCCGGCCTTGTTGCGGAGCTCGAATCCGGCCGACCCGAACGGCATGGTGCCGATCTTGCCCTTCTTGGACTTCACGCGCGAAGAGGGCACGACGGTATAGTATTCATTGTCGTTCTTGGCGAGGTAGCCGATGTATTTCTTCGGCTTGGCCTGGGCGGCTTCGTTGTCGATGAAGAGTTCCCAGCCGTCTCCCGTTTCGCTCTCGTAGATCTGCGAGAAGGAGATGTTGGTCGACTCGATGCCCGGGCCGGCCAAGTCCAACAGCAAGTTGAAAGCGCTGACGGGGCTGTTGCCGATATTGAAGTCCTTGGTGTTCGCTTCCGCGAGACTGAAGACTTGGTTGATCCGGCCCTCCTGGTCGGATAGCACGAAGTATAGCTTTTGTTTCTTTGAGATCTTGTCGGTGGTGATGATCTTCTTGTAGTATTGGTCCGTCGGGATGCCCTGCGTCAGGCCCGTCGTGACGGCGTAGCCTTTCGTCCAGGAACGGTCGACGTCCACCGTGCGGAAATCGCCGAAGGTGAGGCTCTCTTTCTTGAAAAGGCCGTTTTTGCCGGCAACGGGGAAGGACCGGATGTCCGCCCATTCGGGACTGTCGAGGGCGAGGCCCATGTTCTGCGCGATGGCGGCGTGGCCGGCGGAAAGGAATGCGAGGAGAATGAAAAGGCGCATGTGCAGACAGTTTGTTTGTTTCGCCAATGACGTGATTGGGGCTGAAATGTTGCAAAAGGCGGCCACCTGCCGACCAAGAACCGGTTTCGGTAGACCAATATCGCAGTTAGGGGACCGAAGTGCGGGCTATTCGCCTTCGCCTGTGGATGTGGCGCCGCCGAAGGTCACGACCCACAATCCCCGAAGCTCGTCCGGGCGGTAACCGGTCGCCTTATCGTCCGGGTAGAGGTCCGCCAGCCGGGCCTGGGTGGCTGGTGCGATATCGGTGCCGGGCTGCCCGTGACACACCATGCACATGGCATTCGTGACGATGGGGTAATAGCCGACGCGTTGCCCGGCGACATTCATGATCATCCCGGAGGGCGGATGCCCGGCGGCCATGTTTGCCTTGAGGGTTTCCATGTGGGCGAGGGCCGTTGCATCGGCCTGGTTGGCCGGATTTCGCGGCTTGTCCGTGACCCTTCGGATACTCGCCCCCACGACGTGGGCGATGCTGTCGGTCAGCGGATGCGCCCGCACGCTGCAGAACTCGATCGCACCTTCCGGTCCCCGCGCACTGATCGCCTCGGTCAGGTTCTTGACGAGCACGGCGCCGGTGGCCTTGGCGAATTCCTGGCCGGCGGAGAGGTATTTCTTTAACGTGTCCGGCGACATCGACCCTTCAGTAGCGGTGTCAGGTTCCGTGGTCACGTCTGCCGGTGCCTGCTTGCAACTGGAGAGGGAGAGTGCCAAACCGATTCCGGCGAGTAGGGTATGGGTCAGGAATGTCCGCATGATGGGCTGTTTATTCATGTAAAGTTACAGCCTTTGAAACTTGGCGTAGCGGGTAGAGCCTTTTCCTTCAATGCGGCGATCACATTTCCCACAAAGCCGCAGAGCGCGGGCTATTCCCTTATGATGCAATCATTCGCTAAAGGACCACAGCTTTAAGTGAGATCAGCGGAGTCCGCGGAACGAATGGCTATAAACTTTTCCCTTTTAGTTTTTCGTTTTTAGCTTTTTCAGCTCAGGAACTGAGCGAAAAAGTCATTCCCTCCCTGCTCATCTCGAAGGGCATTCCGGGCTTCTGGGTGTACGTCAGGTGCTGGGCCAATGCATCGAGTTGTGCATCGGTGCGCAACGGGTCGTGATGGGTGAGGAGCAATCGCTTCACGCGGGTCATGTGGGCAAACGCGATCGCATGTTCCATGGCCGAATGCCCCCAACCGATCTTCTGCGGGTATTCCTCCAGCGTGTATTGGGCATCGTGCAGGAGCAGGTCGGCGTCAAGGACGAGTTCGCTGCCGGACAACCAGCGAAGATCGTTCGGCAACCCGTTCGGCCCGAGCGCGGGCTCGTGGTCGGGAAGATAGGCCAGGGTCGCGCCGTTGGCCGTCACCCGAAAGCCGAGTGTGGGTCCGGGATGGATGATGAAGCCCGATCGGATCGTGAAGGGGCCGATGTCGAACGTGCCGTCGCCGATTTCGTGGAGTTCGAGGCGGCAGGGCAGGTCGCGGAAGTACACCGGAAATAACGGGGGTGACAGGTATCGGTTGAGCCGCGAACGGAGGCTCTGGCCGTGGCTCGACGGACCCCAGATGTGGACCTCCATGGCGGGGTCGAACAGCGGCCGGAAAAAGCCGAGGCCCTGGATATGATCGATATGGAAATGCGTGAGGAGAATGTCCACGCGGTCATGGCGCAGGCATCCGGCGGTCTCCACCTGCTTGATCCCCGTTCCGGCATCGAGGACGACCAGCCAGCCGTCGGACTGCGCGCACGCGCAGGAGGTGTTGCCGCCATGGCGCTCGGTTTGCGGACCGGTCGTGGGCACCGATCCGCGGACGCCGTGAAGATGGACGTTCATTCGGCCGGCATTTTCCAGAAGATGGCGACGGCGCCGATAAACGTGCCGGACCGGTTGACGATCGGCAATGCGGTCACGGAGATGGCCCAGTTGATGCCGGACATGCTCTCGATGCGGAACGAACCGTGATGCGGGAGTTGATCTTGCAGGGTTTGGACGAGGGGCAACTCTTCAGGGGGCTTCGGGGTGCCATCCAGCCGTTTGTTTTGGAAGGCCGTGGACCACATTTCGACCGGCATCTCGCCCGTGTCCTCGAAGCGGCGGCCCAGCAGTACCTCGGCGGCTTCATTGTAGAAGAGCAGGTTGCCCGCCGGATCCACGATGAATACAGGGATCGCCTGGCACTCGGCCAGCTGGCGGTGGATGATGATTTCTAGCGGATAGGCCATCGCGTGGTGGGTATGCGGCCGGTGCCCGGTGTGGTGTCTTCCAAATATACGCGAAAGGAAGCGGTGAATTCCTCCCCGAGGTCACTCCAGCCTGAATTGCATGGGGAGGCTAAAGCGGACATCCACCTTCCCCCCATCCATCTCTCCGGGCACCCAGTTGTCACCGAGCAGCGCGCCAAGGCGCAGTGCCTCCTCATCGATCCCCGGACTGACGGATTTCAGGATGCGGAGATCGCGGGTCCGGCCCTGCTTGTCCACGGTGAAACCCAGCAGCACGATTCCCTGCACGCCATTCTCGAGATCGCGCAAGGGATAGGACAGGTTGACGGTTAACAGATGCAGGATCATCGTCGTGCCGCCGATGTAGGCAGGCAGCTCGAGGTTTTCCATGATGCGTGGAGTGTCCGGCAACGATTCCGCCGCGAGGAATCCGGGTGGGAAACGAGCCATTTCCTTTTTACGGTCATAGCGGAGCATTTGGCCCAGGTCATGGTCGAACAGTTGGATCGTATCGCCCCCAAAGGAATAATAGACCCACACCCCGGTCTTGCGGTCTGCGGCCATCCGCCCCTCGGCGATCTTTTGGCCATCGAGGGCGTAGTCCGCCCACAGGCTGTCCCGCATGCCGGTTCGATAATATCCGGTTTGCACAACGGTCTTGCCTCTGTTTCGGGTGTACGTTCCTTCCCGGAGTCCATCCGAAGCGCGCACCGTGTATTGCTCGGTGATCTTTGGCCGGGTGCCGGATTTGGTGGTCACCGGCTTCAGCTTTTCAGTCGCTTGGGCATTCATGCCCACGTGAGCGCTCAAGGCGAAGATCAGGCAGTAAACGATCCGCCATGCGAAGCATGGATCCCGAGAGGCCTGCCCACAAGTGAAAGCGACGCTTGATAAAGAAATTGAGGGCGGCTGCGAACGTATTCGTCCGGATAAGTTATCGGCATCGGTTTGTAATCGCTGTGGCATCGGAGAAGGCAAGGATGGAAACAGGGTCAGGAATTTGAAATTCACGTCATGCCGGCCGGAGCAGTTTGTTGACGTGCAATAAGCATGACCAGTACCCTTATGGCGTGATGATCAGCGTTTGTCGTGCAAGGATACGCGCATCATCGACCAGGCAGACAATGTACGCGCCGGCCGACCAGTCATGCACAGCCACCGGCGATCCGGCTTCCGCAGCAGGCAGCGAGTGAACCCGCTTTCCGGTGTAGGTGTAGATGTCGAAGCGACTCCCTGGGCCCGTGCCCTCGAAATCGAAAAAGACCTGT
>CAYMLN010000057.1:379-9515 GCA_964391045.1 uncultured Saprospiraceae bacterium | reverse complement strand
CCGGAAGGTGCCGTAAAAACCGCTCAGCCTGAATTCGCCGGGGGTCAATTCAACACCTCCGCCGAGGAAGGTCCGTCCATTGAGGGTATACGGGGAGAAGGTCATGCTTCGCCAGCCGGCATGCACCCGGATCCATTTGTAATACGGGCTTACACCGAACTGGTTAAAGGATGCGCCATAACTGAATTGTTGGTCCCGGAATGAGAAGGAAAATGGAAAGGCAATGCCCGCCAGGGTAAAGCTGGCATTGCCACTAAGGATCCAGGACGACGGACTGCGCCGGGGATCGATGCCGTTCACGTCGTAGATATCGCCAGCCAGGCGGATCGATCCGGTAAAGCCTGCCGGCTTTTTCAGGACCTGCTCCAGGTCCTGGCCGGCCAGGACCATGGGAGCGGCTACTGCCGCTACCACCATCAGGGTGATCCATCGTGCTGCGGAACGCCATGTCGCAATCATCGGACCGAACGCTTAGGGGTGAACAATGACCACGGTTTGAATCCCGGTCACCCGGCCCTTGTTGCTGTACAGCAAGACGTACAAGCCTGGCTGGCATCCGCTGACATCGAGCCGCCATCCGTTTTCCAGGCGCGTTCCTGGCACCTTGATGTTTTCACCCAGGGCGGAGCACAACACCCAGCCGTCCATCTCCTCAGGATGCTGTTGAAGGTCGATGACCAGGTAGGTTGACGCGGGATTGGGATGCAAGCGAAGGGGTGACAATTGTACTGGGCTCACAGCGGTGAGATCACAGGCGTCACCCAGGCCGTCGCCGTCGGTGTCGGTTTGGTCCATGTTGGGAATCAAGGGGCAGTTATCCGCTGCATCCGGTATCGTGTCATTATCGTCGTCGTCATCGCATGCGTCGCCCAGCCCATCTCCATCAGAATCGGTTTGGTCCGTATTGGGAATCAAGGGGCAGTTATCCGCTGCATCCGGTATCGTGTCATTGTCGTCGTCGTCATCGCATGCGTCGCCCAGCCCATCTCCATCAGAATCGGTTTGGTCCGTATTGGGCGTCAAGGGGCAGTTGTCCACCGTATCGGGTACCATGTCATTGTCGTCGTCGTCATCGCAAGCATCGCCTTGGCCGTCACTGTCGGTGTCGGTTTGATCCGTATTGGGCGTCAAGGGGCAGTTGTCCGCCGTATCGGGTATCGTGTCATTATCGTCGTCGTCATCGCAAGCATCGCCCAGACCGTCGCCATCCGTGTCGGTCTGATCGGTGTTGGGGGTCAGCGGGCAGTTGTCCGCGAAGTCCGGGATGCCGTCGCTGTCAGCATCGGAATCACAGGCATCGCCCGTTCCATCCTGGTCGGTATCGGCCTGGTCCGCGTTGGGCGTGAGCGGGCAATTATCCGCCGCATCGGGGATGCCATCGTCATCGTCATCCGCGTCACAGGCATCGCCGTCACCGTCGCCATCGGTGTCGGCCTGGTCTGTGTTGGGCGTCAGGCGGCAGTTGTCGATGGCATCGGGAATGCCGTCATTGTCATCATCGTCATCGCATGCATTGCCGGGACCGTCGCCATCCGAATCCTCTTGTCCGGCATTGGGCGTGAGCGGGCAATTGTCCGCCGCATCGGGGATGCCATCGTTATCGTCATCCGCGTCGCAAGCATCGCCCTCGCCGTCCCCGTCGGTATCGGCCTGGTCCGCGTTGGGCGTGAGTCGGCAGTTGTCGTTTTCATCCGGGATGCCGTCGTTATCGTCATCCGCGTCGCAGGCATTTCCCATGCCGTCGCCGTCTGTGTCAGCCTGGCCCGGGTTCGGCGTCAACGGGCAGTTATCATCACCGTCTGCGATGCCGTCGCCATCCAGGTCGTCTTCGCATGCATCCCCGATGCCGTCGCCATCCGAATCCATCTGCCCGGCATTGGGCGTCTCGGGGCAGTTGTCTGCTGCATTCACGATGCCGTCGCCATCCGTATCGTCCTCACAGGCATCTCCAATGCCATCCATGTCCAGGTCGGCCTGGTCGGGGTTTGGGGTAAACCTGCAGTTGTCGTCTGCATCCGGGATGCCGTCATTGTCATCATCGGGATCGCAGGCATTGCCGAGTCCGTCACTGTCGCTGTCGGCCTGGAAGGGATTCGGCGTCAGGGGGCAATTGTCCTGCGTGTCCGGCACGCCGTCATTGTCGTCATCCGCGTCGCATTCGTTTCCAAGACCGTCCTGATCGCTGTCCACTTGTTCGGCGTTCGCCACGAAGGGGCAGTTGTCAGCGGTATCGGGTATGCCGTCATTGTCGTCGTCCTCGTCACAGGCGTTGCCGATCCCATCGCCGTCGTTGTCCGCCTGGCCCGCATTGGGCGTAAGCGGGCAGTTGTCCTCGGCGTCCGCGATGCCGTCGTTGTCGTCATCCGGGTCACATGCATCCCCATCGCCGTCTGTATCGTTGTCCGCCTGGTCCGGATTGGCGGTCAGCCGGCAATTGTCCTCGATATCAGGGATCCCATCATTGTCATCGTCGGCATCGCAGGCATTTCCCGTCCCGTCGCCATCCGTATCCGCCTGCCCGGGATTGGGGGTGAGCGGGCAGTTGTCCGCGGCATCCGGCACGCCGTCATTGTCATCGTCGCTGTCGCACGCGTCGCCCTTGGCATCATCGTCGCTATTGGCCTGGTCCGGGTTGGGGACGAGCGGGCAATTATCCTCGGCATCGGGGATGCCGTCATTGTCGTCGTCCTCATCGCAGGCATTTCCGAGGCCGTCGTCGTCCGTATCCGCCTGCTGGGCATTTGGCACGAAGGGACAATTATCTTCCGTGTCCCCGATGCCGTCATTGTCATCGTCGTTGTCGCATGCGTCTCCTTTGGCGTCACCGTCATGGTTGGCCTGGTCGGGATTGGGGATGAGCGGGCAATTGTCTTCCGCATCCGGGATGCCGTCATTGTCGTCATCCTCATCGCATGCGTTCCCCAGGCCGTCGCCGTCCGTATCCACCTGTTGGCTGTTCGCCACGAAGGGACAGTTGTCATCGGTATCCGGGATGCCGTCGTTGTCGCTGTCCGCCGGTACCGCTTCATCCAGGCTGATGAGCTGTGTCACGATGAAAGACGCGCAAGGGAGGGTGCCCTCGAGGGTCAGGGCGTAGGGATAGATGCCTTCGGTATAGCCGGAGACATCCGTGATCTGGTTGAGGGCCGGCTGGTAGGTTGCGATCACGGCGCCGTTGCCGGGTTCCGTATAGGCATTGTCCACTACGGTGAAATCAAATGGCGGCGTTCCAATCAGCGCAGGGCTGTAGGTGCCGCCCGCGAGCATGGCAATGGGGTGAAGCAGGATCCCATCATTCGAAAAGGCGGGGTTTGCCGGGTCAAATGATTCCGGCATGTCCCGGATGACCCCGGTGTTGTGGAACAGGCCATTGATCGCGTGTTCGCCCCCGATGAAGTTGGAAAGCAGGAGTCCCGACTGGTTCATTTCCCCTGTAGTCTCCACCTGGATGGCCGTGTTGAGGGTTAGTTGCCCGCAGGGCTGGTTGTCAAGGCGGCCTCCTCCGCCCACACGGATGGCCGTGGCGGCATTGTTGAGGATGAGGATGCCGGCATTTTGGAAATCACCGGTGGTTTGGATCGCATCACCGGCCACGTTGGGCCCGATTTGGGTTTCCCCGTCGTGGATGAAAGTCCCCGCATTGCTGATCCCATGGACGGAGGTGTTGCGGATGTTCGCAGTGGCACCCGATGCCACTTCCAGCGTCCCATTGTTTTCGATGGCGCTCAAGCCGGTATTGCGCAAGGAGAGTTCCGCCGTGGGGCCAAGTGATGCTGTGCCGAAGTTCGCGAGGGCATTCTTGGCAATCCCATTGATGCAGGCCAGGATCCCGTTGATCGTCAGGTTGCCGTCATTGCGCAGTGCGGCTTGCGGGACATTGCCGATCGAGATGACGGATCCGGCGGTCGAGGTCAGCACGCCCTCCGCTTCGTTCCGGACGCCGAAGTTGCCTGTGCCGTTGATCACCAGTTGGCCATGTACCTCAAGTGTGCCCCCATTGGTCAAGCCGTTGCCCTGGGCGGATGTCCCGTCAAGCCGGGCATCCGTTTCGATAACCAGGTGGCCCGGTGCATCAATGTCAATCGTTGAAGACGCTTCCGGAAACCGTTCTCCCTGCGGAAGCGAGGGGATGACGCGGTGGCTCGTGGGCGAGGGCAGGCCTTCGTAAAAGGCCCAGTTCTGGGAAGATTCGAAAGTTTCGTCCTGGCAACCGGTCCACAGCGCGAAGGTGGCCGAGGTGGAGATATATCCGTTGTCGATGCCTGCCGTGAACGCGCCGCCGCCCAGGTTGAAGATCATGCTGTTGTTCTCGCTGATCGTGGAGTTGGCATCCGATGTCTCGATGATGGTCCCGTCGTTGACCAGATGGCTGGCGTTGATGATATTCTGGCGTGCATCCAGCAGCGCGCAGGGCGCGTTTATAAACGTACCGCCGCTGTTGACATGGATAAAGGGCGCCCCCATCGGGCTTAACGCGGTGATGCGGCCTTCATTCACGACGGATCCTCCAATGTTGCTGATGCCCCGCTTGCCAATCCCCACCCCAAAGGTCAGGTCGCCCGTCGGGTTGACCTGAAGGGTGGCACCGGCCTGGTTGATGATGCCCGATTCCTCGATATCCGTACTGATGAAGACGGTGCCGCTTATGACCAGGGATCCCGCGTTGACAATGCCGCTGCCGAGTTCTCCGGGTCCGCCGCAATCCATGATGTCCAGCGCCCCGGCGGACAGGATGCGAAGCGTTCCCTGGCTGACGATGCCATCGGCGTCCCCGTCCCCATCCGCTTGCAGCATACCCTGGATGCGGAGGGTGGCCGAAGGATCGGCAATGGTGATGCTGCCGCAGCTAGCTGTATACCCGCCAGGCACCAGGACATTATCTCCGGCCTGGCCGATCAGGACGTCCTGGCCAGGAAAGGGGACCACGCCAAGGTCCCAGTTGGCGGCTACATTCCAGTTGCCCGTTCCCCCGACCCAGGTATTCAGGCTTTGTGCGGAAAGACAGATCGGGGTAAGTCCGATGACGAAGAGAAAAAGGCGGGTGATCATAGGTGGGTAGGATTTCTATCAAAAGTCCCCCGGCACGCCATAGCCCCATTCACCTGAAAGGATGATTTTGCCGGGCGAAGGTGATATCATATTATGAAAATTTGTAATCTATGCCGGCGATGATTACCTTTAGCCCAAACCTTACCCTCGATCCATGAGCCAGTCCCAGGCCTTTGAAGTCACCGGCGGCAGGCGCCTGCACGGCGACCTGCACCCCCAGGGCGCCAAGAACGAAGCCTTGCAGATCATCAGCGCGGTCCTGCTCACCGACCAGCCGGTGGAGATCGCCAACATCCCCGATATCGTCGACATCCGCATGCTGATCGAGCTGCTGCGCGGCCTCGGCGTCAAGGTGCACGAACTGGGGAAGGGGCACTACCGCTTCCAGGCCGACGATATCGACCTCGACCATCTGGCCTCCGCCGACTTCCAGCGCAACAGCCGCAAGATCCGCGGGAGCGTGATGCTCATCGGCCCGCTGCTCGCCCGCTTCGGTAAGGCCTACCTGCCCAAGCCAGGCGGCGACAAGATCGGCCGGCGACGGCTCGACACGCACTTCCTCGGCTTCGCCGACCTCGGCGCCGTGTTCGTCTATGATGAGGACCAGGACCAGTATTCCGTCGAAGCGCCCGACGGTCTCCGGGGCAAGTACATCCTGATGGACGAGATATCCGTGACCGGCACGGCCAACGTGCTCATGGCCGCCGTGCTCGCGGAAGGCACGACGACGATCTACAACGCCGCGTGCGAGCCGTATCTCCAGCAGTTGTGCCGCCTGCTCACCGCGATGGGCGCGCGCATCGACGGTATCGGGTCCAACCTCCTGCGCATCGAAGGCGTGCCGAAGCTCAACGGCGCCCTGCACCGCATCCTGCCCGACATGATCGAGATCGGCTCGTTTATCGGCCTGGCCGCCATGACGCAGTCCGAGATCCGCATCCGCAACTGCCAGGTGCATGAACTCGGCCTCATCCCGCGCATCTTCGAACGCCTCGGCGTCCGGTTGGCCATCGAAGGCGATGATATCTTCATCCCCGAGCAAGACGTGTACGAGATCCAGACCTTCATCGACGGGTCGATCATGACAATCTACGACGCGCCGTGGCCGGGTTTTACGCCCGATCTCATGAGCATCGTGCTCGTCGTCGCCACGCAGGCGCGCGGCAGCGTGCTCATCCACCAGAAGATGTTCGAGAGCCGCCTGTTCTTCGTGGACAAGCTGATCGACATGGGCGCCCGCATCATCCTGTGCGACCCGCACCGCGCCACGGTCATCGGCCTCGAGCGCAAGTTCCAGCTCCGCGGCATCGAGATGAGCTCACCTGACATCCGCGCCGGCGTCGCCCTCCTCATCGCGGCCATGTCGGCCCAGGGCAAGTCGGTCATCCACAACATCAACCAGATCGACCGCGGCTATCAGGACATCGACGGCCGCCTCAACGCCATCGGCGCCGAGATCCGTCGGGTCGAGGTATGATGAATCGGTGAAGGGGTGCGTCCGGGGTTGACCCCGGACGTTTTCGGTCGGCGCTCAAGCACCGACCCACGGTCAATTCTCCCTTTCCAGGACAAACCGGATCAGCTCCCGCATCGAATCCCGCGCCGTGCCCACAGGTAGCGCCTCCAGCATCCCGTCGGCCTTAGCGAGGTAACCGTTCATGGCCTGTTCGGCGTAGCGTATACCGCCAAGGGCATGCACGTTGCGGATCAGCTCGGCGACCTTCTTTTTGTCGGTATTGTATTTCTCGACGGTACGGATCATCGCCTTGCGCAGGCCCGGGTCGGCTTGCTGCAATGCATGAATGAGCGGGAGCGTCATCTTTTTTTCCTTGATGTCGATCGCGCGCGGCTTGCCCACATCGGCGTCGCCATAGTCGAAGAGGTCGTCCTTGATCTGGAACGCGATCCCGATCGTCTCGCCGAATTGGTAGAACTTTTCGACCAGCGCGGGATCGTCCGACACGCTGGCTGCGCCGGCCGAGCAGGAGGCCGCGATCAGGGACGCCGTTTTGCGGCGGATGATATCGAAGTACACCTCCTCCGTGATGTCCAGCCGGCGGGCCTTCTCGATCTGCAGGAGCTCGCCTTCGCTCATGTCCCGCACGGCCCGCGACATGATCTGCAGGAGGTCCGGCGCGCCGTTGTCCAGCGCCACGAGCAGGCCCCGCGAGAGGAGGTAGTCGCCCACAAGTACCGCGATCTTGTTTTTCCAGAGGGCATTGATGCTGAAGAAGCCGCGGCGCTGGTGGGCATCATCAACGACGTCGTCATGTACGAGCGAGGCGGTGTGAAGCAACTCCACGAGTGACGCGGCCGTATAAGTCTTGGGCGTGATCTCGCCGCAGATCCTTGCCGAGAGCAGCACGAAGATGGGCCGCATCTGCTTGCCCTTGCGGTGCACGATGTAGTGCATGATCTTGTCGAGCAGGGGCACGCGGCTGCGCACCGCATTGCGGAAGTGCTGCTCGAACGCCTCGAGTTCGCGGGCGATGGGTGCTTTGATATCCCGGAGGCTTCGGCTCATGCGGATGGGGCGGAATCGTCAGGCGGGGCGGCGGACTTCACCGCCGTGGGCGGATGCTGGAGGCCTTGCCAGATGACGAGGGCGATGCAAAGAAAGAAAAACGTGCCCAGTTTGTCGGTCTCGACCGTGTCATTGAGCGTGAGGATGAAGAGGTTCAGCGCAAACGACACGGCGGCAGCCATGACCAGGCCGCGCGCCGGGCCGGCCGGCATGCGATGCCAGAGTCGCTCACCGTAGAGGAGCACGCCGATCGCCAGGGCCAGGAAGAGCAGCAGGCCGGGCAGGCCCTGCTCGACCGCGATCATCAGGTAATAGTTGTGCGTACTCGAATGCTCGGGATTGTCGCTGACGTAAGTCGTGAAGTGCCGGTCTACATAACTGTGATAGGCGCTGTAGAAGCCTGCCGGGCCGAAGCCGAGCACCGGTTTTTCCTGGATCATGTAGTAGGCCGCAACCCAGCGGTAGAAGCGCTCAACCGTGGAGATGTCCTCCATCCGGGCCGTGGCGCTCACGAGGTCGTCGAAGTGGGAATGGGTGATCGTCTTCTCGTAATCCGGCGCGTAATCGATGTAGCGGTTTTCATGCGCCAGCCAGGCCAGGCCGGTGACGGCGGCGAGAAGCGTGACGGCGACGGCGATCTTCATCCAACCCATCCGGACGATAAACCAGACCCCGGCGGCGAGCGGAATGCACAGGTAAGCCGCCCGCGTGTAGGAGAAGTAGATGCCCACGACCATGATCGCCAAGGCGATATTCATCGCTATCCGCGGCCAGCCCGGCCGCATCCAGGAGCGGATCATCCACGCGAAAGGCAGCAGGATGCCCAGGCAGCAGGCGTAGTCGACGTGATTGCGGTAGATCGGGATCACCGCGTTGTTGATGGTCGCGAAGCTGAAGTCCGTCCCGTAATGCCGGTAGAGGATCACGAGTACGGACAGGATGAGCGGGACGAAAAGCCAGGCCGCCCATCGGCGGATGTCGCCCATGTCGCGAAAGAGCCAGATCGGCAGCACGATGCAACACACGAAGTACCAGGTCTTCGCGAGGCTGTACTTGGCCGCCAGGAGCGGTTCCTGCGCGGTGACCGCCGTCACCAGGATCCAGAAGAAATGGAGCAGGAGCAACACCATGAGCGGGTGGAGGAGAAAGTCAAACCGCAGCGACCGGTGCCGGAGGTAGAGAAACGCCGGTAAAAGCAGGCACAGGAGCCACATCAGGGGCTCGTCCGGGAAATCAGTCGACAAGCCGCCGGGCAAATCCACCTCGATGGAAAAGGGGATCGCCGCCCACATCCAGAAAAAGAGGAGCCGGTAATCCTTAAGCCCCATGGCCAGGGCCAGCAGGCCGAACGGGACCAGTAGGAACGGCCAGGCCTGGGTGCCAATGAACAGCGCGACCGCCACGGCAAGGACCAGCAGCCCCGCTCCCATGAACCATGAGGGCGGGCGCAGGGCGATCGGTTGGCCGGCGGTCGTCATCCGGTCAAAGATACCTTGTAAGTGAAAAGCTAAAAGGGAAGAGCTAAAAGTGAACAATGAATAATGAATAATGAACAATGAACAA
>CAYMLN010000057.1:0-369 GCA_964391045.1 uncultured Saprospiraceae bacterium | reverse complement strand
TCACCGTGGGAGGCGGCTAAGGGGGCGGCATTGGGGTGCATCGCGTTCCCGGGGTGTATCAAATCACGCGAATGACGTTCCGCCAGGCGTTTAAGCCATTGGGCGTATTAGACCTTTTGCTTGAATGGCTGATCATCCTGAAATGGGCCATGTTCAAGTCATGATCAGTTGATAATTAGCCGTTTACCCTTAGCCGTTCACCGTTTGCCGTTCGCCGTTCACCGTTCACCGTTTGCCGTTAACCGTTTACCGTTTGCCGTTTACTGTTTACCGTTCACCGTTGAGCGGCTATTTTTACCCCCTTAACCGACCCGGCCACCGTGCTCAAGTTCTTCCGCAAGAATCACGTCCTTAACAGCCTGCTGCTGC
>CAYMLN010000056.1:1269-9520 GCA_964391045.1 uncultured Saprospiraceae bacterium | reverse complement strand
GATCTGGGTGCGGGATATGTTCGGCTGCACGACCACGACGACGGTCATCATGCCGGCCACACCGACGCCGGTCATCACGAATGCCGCGGTGATCAATGCCGATTGCGGGGAGAGCAACGGACGCATCACGGTGACGGCCACGGGCGGCACGCCGCCCCTGATGTATTCGCTCAACGGCGGGCCGTTTGGCGCATCAAATGTATTTTCTAACCTGCCGGCCGGTGCCTACGTGGTCACCGTCATGGGGGCCAACGGCTGCACGGATGAGATGGACGTCGTCATCCTCTCCGCCGGCGCCGAACTGGGTCTTGCGTCCGCTTCGATCTGCGAAGGCGAAGACTATGTGATCGCGAATGACACCTTTACGGTGTCCGGCACCTACGACATCCTGCTTCCGGGCGCCGCGGCCAACGGTTGCGACAGCCTTGTGCGCCTGACCCTGGATGTCGATCCGCTGCCGGTCTCGACCATCGTCGAGGTCATCTGTACGGGCGAAGTGTTTACTTATGCCGGTACCGACTATTCGGTCACCGGACAGTATGTGCTCGACACCCTGCCCGCCGTGACGGGATGTGACACGATCCTGCGACTTGACCTGACCGTGGACACGCTTCCGGTCAAGTTTATCGATGCGGCCATTTGCGATGGCGATGTCTATACCATCGGGGGGATGGATTTCACCACGGCCGGGACGTACGTCGTCGACACGTTGCCTGCCGTTGCCGGATGTGATTCGATCCGGATCCTGCGACTGACCGTGGATGAATTCGTCACGCGCACGCAAGCCGAGGCGATCTGCCAGGGCGAGGTCTTTACCTACAACGGGATGGATTTCACGGTGGCCGGCACCTACCTGCTGGATACGCTGCCCGGCGGTGTCGGATGCGATACAGTCCTCTATCTGCAACTTGCGGTAGATCCGCTACCGATGGCCAATGCCGGCGCCGACCAGCTCCTCGATTGCCAGAATACCTCGGTGACCTTGACAGGCACGATCGTGCCCGGCACGCCGCTGTGGACGGGTCCGGGGATCAACGCGGGCAATGCCGGCGACTGGTCGCCGGTCGTGGCGCAGCCCGGCAGCTATGTGCTGACGGTCACGTCGCCTGAGGGATGTACGGCAACGGACCAGGTCGACGTGACTGCGGATCCGAACACTGTCATCGCGAATGCCGGACCGGATAGGGTGCTCAGTTGCGATGTGACGGAAGTCACGCTTAACGCACTGCCCATCGGGCCGGATTATATATACCAATGGACAGGCCCCGGCATCAACGCATCGAATGAGCATGCCCAGAATGTCACGGTCGATGTCGAGGGCACGTATACGCTTGTGGTCACCGATACGATGACGCAATGCGTCTCCGCGCCGGACACGGTGGTCATCACCAACATTGCCGTGGCCATCGTCGCCATCATCCAGGATCCGGGCAGCCTGACCTGTTACACCACAACCCTGAACCTGCAATCGACAGGCTCCACCGGCGGGCCAAACATCGTCTATGCCTGGTTTGACAACACGGGCGCGTTGATCAGCACGTCGCCCGGCCCGATCACGATCAGTTCGGGCGGTTTGTTCATCCTTGAGGTCAGGGATACGCTGACGGGTTGCTTTGGCGATACCACGATCATGGTGGAGGACCTGCCCGCGTACCCGCCTGTCGATGCGGGACCGCCGGCGGCGATCGACTGCAATACGTCGGTGGTGACGCTCAATGATGGCGCGCAGAACAACCAGCCGAACATCATCTTCCAGTGGACCGGTCCGGCCGGCGGCATTATTCCGCCGGATACGCTGTTGAGCATCGACGTGACGATCCCGGGCGCGTGGTACTACCTCACCGCGACGGATACCGTGACGGGTTGCGTGAATGCGGACTCGGTCTTCGTCACCGACCTGACGGCACCGCCACTGGCGAATATCGACGTCGCACAGGGGATCTCCTGTGCCGACAGCATGGCGCTCCTGACGATCGGCGCATCGTCGACGGGTCCGCAGTACGGCTATGGGTGGACGGGTCCGGATTTCTCGGCGACGGGCACGATTATCGAGCCGTCCGTCCCCGGCATGTACGTGCTGGAGGTGACGAACGCGCAGACCGGCTGCGAAGCCGCGGATTCCGTGCTCCTCGTCCTGCCGGAGCCGCCCACCGGCTTGTCGGCAGATGTCCTGGCCACCGTTTGTCCCGGCACGGCGACGGGTTCGATCTCGATCACCGATGCGGTGGGAGGAACACCGCCATACACGTACCAACTCGATGACGGCGATCCGCAGGCATCGCCTGATTTTGGGCAGCTCCTGGCCGATACATACGTAGTGACGGTCATTGACGCCCTGGGCTGCACATTCTCCGACACCTTGACCGTCGACGAGGGAATGGGTATTACGCTGGAGATCGGGCCGGACATTGAGCTCGAGTATGGCGACAGCATCCAGTTGTTCCCCGAGATCAATATCGCGTGGTCGCAGGTGGATTCAATCGTGTGGATGCCGGCGGATGTGCTGTCCTGCACCCGCTGTCCCAATCCATTCCTGTATGGCTTGCACAATGCCGTTGTCCGGGCGACGATCTACGCCGGCGGCTGCGTCGACCAGGACGCGCTGGTCCTCCGGGCCGAGCTCGAACCGGAGATCTACATTCCGAACGTATTCTCCCCGAACGGGGATAACATCAACGACTACGTGACTGTCTTTACCGACGATAAGGTGCGTCGCGTGGTCTACCTGGAGATCTTCGACCGCTGGGGCGACCTGGTCTTCATCGGCCGTGACTTCCCGCCGAACATCCCGCCGCTCGGCTGGGATGGTACCTTCAAGGGCAAGCCGATGAACCCGGCCGTCTTCGCGTATATCGCTCAGGTGGAGTTGATCAATGGCCAGACGGTCGAGCGCAAGGGGGACATCACGTTGCTGCGGTGACGCCGTTTTGCCTGCAGCATGACATCGGCTGACGGTGCAGGCGATTCCACTACTCCGGTGGATGGGGTTCAGGTGATGATCGGCATGCAGACATCTGCCCGCCCGGCCCACGATCCGGGATATTCCATATATTTGCCCCGGAAGATTTTCGCGGCAAATGGAGCTTGCTGTCGCCGTTGCCAATGCATGACAATCCGCGCTCATCTTTCTCCCCCTATTGCATAATACCTACTTGGATTTCACCGCTGCGCGTGAATGGCCGGTCCCTTGGAGACCGACAACCCGTCTTGTCGGCGACGAGGCGGGATGGTCAGAAGGTCGATTCTGGCACTGATTTTGTGACAGGTATCAGTTCTGAATCCTTGGCCTCTTGCCCAAAAGACCTGAGGGATGCGGCCCGGTCACTTCCCGGGCGGTGGGGCCGTTGTTGGGAAGCGTTACCGTGATCTGGTTTGTTCGCCATTTCCTTTAGGCTTGCGGAGCATGGAGTGGTTTGGCAGTATTGGCGGAGCGAGATGTTCAGGGCTTGTTCCCGGGGATGTTTAGCCCCGGGTGAGGTTGATGGCCATCTAACTGTCCGCCCTTTTGATGTGGTGCATGGGATATCGAGTCCTGTATGATTCGCACGCCCCCGATTGTTCATAACGCCCCCGGTATGTAACAGGAAAAAATACAACTAAGCATGAAACCCCATATCCTCAAGTCTTTCCACTCCCTGTTCGGGGTGGCCGTCCTTTGCCTCGGCGTTTGGTCGGGCCTTGCGGCACAGCCGTTGATTACCGTGCGATTTGCCGATCCGGAATACGATTGTGCGAGCGGACAGTATTGCGTGGGCGTTCAGTTTCAGGCCAACGAGCCGGACCATGAGCTGTTCGGCATGAACGTGCGTTTTTTCTACGATGTCGAACAACTCACATTCAGCTCGTTTACCGGGTTCCAGGGGGGCTATGGCTCGCCGGAGCCGCCTGCGGTCAACAACAGTGCTGCTGGTGTGGGGTATAACTGGTTTGGTTTCGGCTCGCCCGGTACGGGCGTCGCCGCATTCGTCAACGGGGTCCTCGAACTGCAGAATCCGAATCTGCCGCCGATCCTGATTCCCACGGATGACTGGACAGAACTCTTCCGGATTTGCTTCACCGTGGGGGAAATCGATGTCGATTCCGCTACCTATTGCCCGCCCCTGGTGTGGGACCTTGAGGTGAATCCGGCAAACGGGGGTTGGCTGCCGGGCGACCAGGGCGTCGTGATCACCTTAGTGAATCCTTCCGGTGGAACGATACCCGCCATAGAGAACGTATCCCAATTTAATTGGATGTATTCCGGGAACTCGACTCCGCCCTATGGCGCCCCTGTTGAGGAAACCTGCATCGATCTGCTTTGCGTACCGGTCATTTCGTGTCCGGCCGATCTCACTATCGATTGCACGGCATCAAGCCTGCCCCAGGCTACGGGAGAGGCGACCGCTGCCGCCGTCTGCGGGGCAACCAATACGGTCGTCCATGTGGATTCGGTCTCCGTACCGTCGGGTTCGTGCGAAGGAACATTGCTCATCCGGCGGCGATGGATCGCCACGAACAGTTGCGATGTGGCGGATACCTGTGACCAGTGGATCACCATTACGGACCTTTTCCCGCCCGGTCTGGCCTGTCCTGTCGATGTCACCGTGGATTGCGTGGCCGACACGTCTCCGGCAGCCACGGGCGTCGCAACCGCGACAGACAACTGTGATATGAATCCCGAGGTCGTGCACACGGATCTCGTGATCGATCCACCTGGTGATCCGGGATATGTGATCGAACGGACATGGACCGCTACAGATGAATGCGGGAACAGTGCCAGCTGCCTTCAAGTCATCACCGTGACCAATCCGTTGACGCCCATGTTGCTCGGGTCATCCATGGATACGATTTGCTCCGGCGACCTGATCACCCTCCAGGCCGATGATCCGGGGATCCCCGGCTTGACGGCAAGTTGGGCGTTTGGCTCCGGATCCGATCCGGCGACAGCAGGAGGGCTGGGACCGCACGACGTCATGTACATCCATACGCCGGAGAATGGCGCGACAGGCGCTGTCGTCGTGTTGACGCTCGATGTGCCGGGATGCGAATCCGTCGCCGACACGGTCGCCACGATCCTCGTCGTTCCCCTGCCGACGGCGGGTATAGTCGTTTCCGCAAACCAGTATTGTGTGCTTGGATCCGTGACGTTCGCGCCAAATGCGCCCGAGATCCCCGGGTACACGTATCTCTGGGACTTCGGCGACGGCGCCCAGCCCGAAACCGCAACCGGATACGGACCCCACATCGTGGAATACGGCACGGAAGGCACCAAGGCCATCGAACTGATCATCCGCTCTACGGGCACCGGCGCATTGTGCAGTGACACGGCAAGCACCAATGTCACCATCAATGCGTGCAATGGCGGGATTTTCGGAAGCGTCAAACTGGTCAATGGCGATCCGATCGACGGCGTGACCATCAAGTTGTTCGCCGACCAGGACCTTGACGGACTTCCGGACAACAATACGGCGGTCCGGACAGTCGCCACGGTGGCAAACGGCAACTTTGCCATGGGTGCCATCCTGCCGGGACATTATGTCCTGGTCGAGACCCAGCCCTCCGGGTATTACAGTGTCCTGGACGAAGATGCGTCCGAGGACCAGGACTCGGTGGTCAACGCGGATCCCTTGGACGACATCATCCCGGTGACCATCGAGCCATTCGAGTCGGATGGCCATAACAATTTCGTGGAGACCACCACGGGCGTCGTCACCGGCTACGTGTTCGACGATGCGGACGAGAACCAGGCGCCCGGAGCTGGTGAAGGTATCGCGGGCGTAACGATCGAATTGCATGCGGATGCGGACCAGGACGGCGTGCCGGATCCCGGAGGCCCTGTCCAGACGACGACCACCAATACCATCGGCTTCTTTTCCCTGGGTGATGTCAGCCTGGGCGACTTTGTCCTCGTCGAGGTCCACCCGGCAGGGTATGACAATATCCTGGACATCGACGTGTCTAACGACGGCGACGCCGTGGCCAATGCCAACCCGGCCGATGACCGGATCCCGGTCACCATTGAACCCGGGGAAACCGACGCGGGTAACTACTTTATCGAACGGCTCTCGTGCACGCTGCTGGTGACGGATACCGGGGATGCAGGCCCGGGCACACTGCGGTACATGATCGATTGCGCGGAGTCCGGCGACACGATCATGTTCGATCCGTCCCTGGCCGGCGACACGATCGTCTTGAATTCGGTTCGCATCGATATCGACAAGGCCGTATTCATCCATTCGGCGATCATGCCCTTCCTGGTGATCCGGTCCGAGATCCCAGGTGCATTCAGGATTCTCGCCACTGGGTCGGCCGAATTCAAGAACCTCAAGATCATCAGCGGCATGGACGGGGCGCCGGGCGCGGCATTCGAGAATCTCGGGGAGCTTACGCTCGAGAATGTAATGATCTTCCCGCATCCAGCACTCGGGGAAGGGGAGTACATCATCCACAACGGGTCCACAGGATTGCTCACGATCCGCGATAACACGACCTTGTTTAAGGAATGATCGGTCATCCGACCGATTCGGAAGGCATCCGCCCGTCGGATGCCTTTTTTTATGTCCCGAAAGCCCTCGTACGGGTCGGAGGTCCCGGATTTCTCCCCCGGCATGGCGTTTAGCGGAGGATTCCGAAAGTAAAAATTAAATAAAATTATAACTTTTAAATAGCTGATAATCAGTTTAATAATTATTAAATTTTAATTTTATATGGCTGAAAATCATGCGATTATGATTTTGTGGCCTGGAATTTGCCGCTTTCCAGTCAGGTAGTGAAAAGGCTTCGTGCCTTTCCGCTGCCTGCGACCATCCACTAGACCCCCGTCCTCGGGACCAAGGCTTAGCCCAGTTTTTCTACCAATCATGTCACACATGAAACGCTTGACCTTTGCCGCTGGTCTCATGCTCGCACTATCGGGCATGTCCATCAACCTCTCTGCACGACCGGATGCCGGTCTGCCGGAAATCGCAACTGCGACCCGCCCGGCTGCGCCGTCTCCAACCCTTGCGGCACCACCCGATGTGACCGTCACATGCAGTGCCGGCATCTTGCCCGCGGTCACCGGCTGGCCCGTCGCATCGGGCGATTTCTGCGTGGAAGCGACCATTCAGTATGCGGATGAGGCGAAGGATGCCCCATGTCCGGCGGTTCGCGTGATCACCCGCACCTGGACGGCATCGGATACCTGCGGTCAGGTGGCAGAAGCCATACAGGTCATTACGGTCGAGGATAGCGAAGGTCCCTCTTTCCTTCTACCGGCCGATGTGACAATCGATTGCAGCACCGGCCTGGCCGACCTGTCGGTAACCGGCCTCATATACGGTGTGGTGGATTGTTCGACGATCGCGGATACCAGCTGGGTGGACCATATCGCCGCCGATGCCTGCACGGACAATGCCCTGGTGCTGCGCACCTGGCGAGTGGCCGATGCGTGCGGCAACGCGACCACGGGTATTCAGCGCATCTATCTGTCGACAGGCCTGCCGGCAGGGGTCACGGTCCCTGGTCCGGTCACGATCTCCGTCGAACAGTCCAAGACAGATACGACGATCACAGGCGGATTGTTTGTCCAGGCAGGCGACTGCCCGGCCAGCCTGCCCGTCCACTTCACGGATGATTACAGCGGCTTGACAGGGTGTAACGGCACGGGACAATTTATCCGCACCTGGCTCGTCGAGCCGAACTGCCTTTCCGCTCCGGCGTATACACAAGTGATCACGGTGGTGGATCAAGCCACGCCAACCATCGTGGTGCAGGACGTGCAACTCGACTTCAGCGCATCGAGCCAGGTCATCCTCACCCCCGCACAAGTTGGCGGCGGAACCACGGACAACGGCGGTCCGGTAGCCCTCAGCCTTTCCCAATCCACATTCGTTTGTGCGGACTTTATTGAAACGCATGCGTATCCGGTGACGCTGACGGCCACCGACATGTGCGGAAACAGCGCAACAGCCGAGGCCATCGTGAGCGGGGTCGGAGAATTGCTCGCCCTCGGACTACCCCAACAGATCGTCGTTAACCTTGCCCCAGGCCAGTGCAGCGCGCCGGTATCCTATGGCATATCCATGGCCGGCAATTGCGGCGGCCTTCCCCAGCTCGTACAGACGGATGGCACAGGCCTCACGTCAGGCAACGCCTTCCCGATTGGCGCCACGCTCCAGTCCTACATGGCGTTCAACAATGAGGATACGGTCTCCGGGTCCTTCTATGTCATGGTCCTGGAGCATGCCCCCAGCGGCGTCATGATTTGCAATGACACGCTCAACGTTAGCGT